>CAZSYW010000006.1:0-37130 GCA_964611315.1 uncultured Rhodospirillaceae bacterium | reverse complement strand
CCCGTTTTGGCACGGAGGAAAAACCCGTGCTGCATGGAATTGCGTCTTGTGTGGATTATATGACGGGTTTCCTTGCCGTGGCTGGTATCAGTCAGGCGTTAATCGCACGCGAAAAGGGGCAGGGCGGTTCGTATGTCCGGACTTCTCTTGCCATGGGCGCCCAACTGGTGCAATTCCCGTTCATGGTTGCAACTGCCAGGGAACAGCCGGGTGGTGAACCCTCTGGCCAATTTTCGGTCGGTGCCGGACTCGGACAGGGGTTGTATGAGCTCTCCGATAGTTGGGTTTATCTGGGTTGTCGTGACGGGGATGAAGAAAAACTTACGTCGACCATAAAAGCAACAGAGCCGACGGTTTCCGGGATTGCTGCTGCGCTGCGTGGAATGACATTGCGTGAAGTGGAGGAAAAAATATCTGTTTTAGAAGGATCTAGTGTAGTCGTTGTCCAGTCACTGTCAGAAATCCGATCTGAAAGGACACGTGATCGTGACTCAAGAGATTCAAACTGGCTGAATAGTGGGTCTTTCAGATTATGTCGAGGCGATCACCCGTCTGGCTATGTAGCGACTTTGTGCGAGCCAACATGGGTACGGCCAGCAACTTCACCAATTCTTGAACTGGCCTCGGCCCCGTGGCCAGGTGAGCACACGAGAGAGATTTTAACCGAAGCTGGCATCACTGGGAAAGAAACAGAGCATTTATTTGAAGTTGGGGCGGCGACTTCAGGTTGGTCGGTGTTGGGGCATTACTTACCGCGATGACCCGTCAAAGTGTTGGTCACACAGTGGTTCGGCTCTAAAGACAAATGTCCGTGTCTGATAATTCCAGTTTACCCTTGTCTGGAGTTCGGGTTCTGGACCTGACAACGGTTTTGTTTGGTCCCTATACGACACAAATTTTGGGAGATTTTGGGGCGGATGTAATAAAGATTGAAGCTCCTAAAGGCGACCCGATCCGATATCTCGGACCAGCGCGTAACGACGGAATGGGCGTTTTATTTCTTGGGGCAAACCGTAACAAGAGAAGTATCGTTCTTGATTTGAAACGGAAACAGGGACGTGCGGCTTTGTGGCGTCTGATGGATGGTGCAGATATATTTGTCCATAATGTTCGTCCGCAAAAAATTGATTCTCTAGGTTTTGGGGCGGACGAAGTCCTTCGGCGTTGCCCCGGCATCATCTACGGGGGACTCCACGGATACCGGCAAGACGGGCCCTACGGGGGCAGGCCTGCTTATGACGACGTTATCCAGAGTATTTCCGGTATGGCGGGGCTTTTTCAGGAACGTGATGGGGAACCGAAGCTGATCCCATCTGTCGTTGCAGATAAGAGTGCTGCTTTGATGGCCTCGAGCGGTCTGATTGCCGCGTACGTCAAGCGCCTTCGCACAGGACAAGGGCTTTACATGGAATGTTCAATGTTCGAGGGTCTGGTTAGTTACAATCTTATCGAACATCAGTGGGGAACAGTTTTTTCCCCACCGGAAGGTGGTCCTGGATACACACGTTTATTGTCAGAACACAGACGCCCGCATCGCACGCGGAATGGATATTTGTGTGTTCTTCCGTACACTGACAAACATTGGGAATCTTTTTGGAACATAGCTGGATCTCCGGAGACGAATAGCGATCCACGTTTTTCCACGATGCCTTTGCGTGCGCAGAACATTGATCTTCTGTACCAAGAGGCTGGTAAATTGCTTTGTTCACGTGACACCGAAGAGTGGTTGACGCTACTGACAGAGGCTGACGTTCCTGTTGGCAAAGTAAATTCCTTGAAAGACCTTAAGAATGATCCTCATCTTAGTGAGATTGGTTTCTTCCGTCGCTATGAGCACCCTACCGAAGGTTCGATTGAAATTCCGGATACCGCATATCAATTTGAACGGGAGTCTCTTCCGATAAGGCGTCATCAACCTCAGCTTGGAGAGCATGGATATGAAATTCTGTGCGAGTTGGGGATGGAGGAAAAAGAGATTGAGGCTGTCCTGGGTGTTAAGGCGAAAAGCTTTGGTTAACACTTGTGCGTGAAAGAAGAACTCAGTCAGATACCGGTAATTTCGAGCGGGGTAATTGATTTTAGAACCTTTAAAACAAAACGTAAGATATCTTTTCTGTAGGGGTAGAGGCGGAGCAGGGAGTAACACAAGTCTCAGATTGGGAGTGCGGTGGTGTCTTTAATCGTTTCCATTGAAAATCTTGAAGTGACTTCATTGATGGCAGAGGTACTGATCAGTCGCTTGTAAAATGCATCAAATTCTTGCATATCCGTTACCATGACCTTGAGCATATAATCGACGTCTCCTGCCATACGGTGAAACTCCATTACCTCCGGCATTTCAGTCACCGTGCTCGAAAAATTCTCTAGCCATTCTCTGGAGTGCTCGCCCGTCCTAATACTAACGTAGGCGGTTATCCCAAAGCCAAGCATGTCAGCATTCAAAACAGCTATCCTGCGTTTAATTATCCCTTGGTTGGTCAAGCGGTTGATTCTTTTCCAGCACGGGGAAGCGGACAGACCTACCTGTTGGGCGACATCGGAGACGGACATGCTACAGTCCATTTGAAGGATCCGGAGTATTTCGCGATCAATTTTGTCCATTCTAAGTGTTGTCCCCATTAAGAATAATTATTTGTTATGTTGCCATATATAAAGAATATTATGTCAATATACACAGAATATATTGCAATAAAAGAAAATACATACTATCTGAGCTCATGTTCTTTGGTGATGGCCGCTGGTCTCATGATAGAGATAAGACCAAGTCAATTGATGCCCACAAGCTCTTGTCGGTAATGCAAGTACTGATAAGGCGACTGACACATATTTAGGAAAGTTCGCTCCATGGGTAAGAATATACCCCCGGTTAAGACGGGGGACGGATCGCTCAGGCATGGGCCGGCTTTTGGTCGAAATTTTGAAGATTTGTTTCAAAAACACGGTGAGAAGGAGGCTTTGGAACTTCTTCGGGTTATGATCGAGGAGGTTTTTCCTGGCCGGATCGCGGTTGTTACTTCATTTGGAGCGGAATCAGCTGTTCTACTTGATTTAGTGTCACGGATATCCCGATCCACCCCTGTAATATTTCTTGATACCAGAAAGCATTTTCTGGAAACATTGGAGTATCGGACCCGGCTGATCAAACACTTAGGTTTGACGGACGTGCGTAATCAATACCCCGATGCGACCGGTATTGAGTCTTATGACCCTAATGGAGAACTGTGCGAGGTAAATCCGGATCAGTGTTGTCACATAAGGAAAGTATTGCCCTTGGAGAAAGCCCTGTTGCCGTTTGATGCTTGGGTAACCGGGCGAAAGCGGTTTCAAAGCGAAAGTCGAACCAGATTAGACGCCATAGAATTTGACGAAACGCACATTAAAATTAATCCATTGGCATCCTGGGACGTGGCTCGAGTCTCTAGTTATTTAGCGGATCGAGGGCTTCCCAGACATCCCCTCGTCGAACTGGGCTATCCGTCGATTGGGTGTGCTCCATGCACTCGTGCTATCAGAGAAGGCGAGTCTTTAAGGGATGGAAGATGGGCAGATCGCACAAAGACTGAGTGCGGAATTCACAAGGTAGTTGAAGGACGGTGATGAATTATCTGGACCGCCTGGAAAATGACAGTATTTACATTTTTCGTGAAGCCTACCGTAATATTCACCCCCTCGGCATGCTTTGGTCACTGGGTAAAGATTCGAATGTCATGTTGTGGCTCGCGCGGAAAGCTTTTTTAGGTCGAGTGCCATTTCCAGTAGTGCATGTTGATACCGGCAAAAAATTTCCAGAGATGTATGCCTTTCGTGATCGTTATAAGGACGTTTGGAACCTCAATTTAATCAAGGGGGAATGCCCACCGTTTGAATCGATAGACGCCACTTTACCGCCAGCTGCAAGGTCAGCAGCTCGCAAAACAGAGGGATTAAAAACGATCATGGAAAAAGAGGCGTTCGCCGGCGTATTTGCGGGTATTCGTCGTGATGAACAAGTGGTGCGGGCAAAGGAGCGGGTATTTAGTCCCAGAGGTCTGAATGCCGAGTGGGATCAACATGATCAACCGGCTGAATTTTGGGGCCAGTATACAATGCGTATGCCACAAGGGAGCCATATCAGAATCCATCCGTTGCTGAATTGGAGGGAAATAGACATATGGCGTTATTCGAAGCGAGAAAATATTCCTATTATCGACCTGTATTTTTCGCGAAATGGGTATCGCTACAGATCACTTGGGGATCACGATATCACTGAGCCTGTCCGAAGTTCGGCCTCAAACATTGATGAGGTTATTGCGGAGTTAGAAACCACAAAGGTCGCTGAACGAGCTGGACGAGCCATGGATCATGAGGATGAAGATTCCTTCGAACGTCTTCGCCAAAATGGATACATGTGAAATTGCGTGGGAAATTGAAAGACACTGATTTGATGTTGCCTGTAGTTGTGGTAGGGCACGTAGATCATGGCAAGTCCACGTTGTTGGGGCGATTGTTATATGAAACCGGAGGTCTTCCAGAAGGAAAAATTGAAACAATTAAGGCAATGATCAATCGTCGAAGTACCCAGTTCGAATGGTCATACGTAATGGATTCTTTTAAAGCTGAACGAGATCAAGGGATAACCATCGACACAACACAGATTGAACTACGGACGGATTTTCGACATTATTTGCTCATTGATGCTCCGGGTCATGAAGATTTTCTTAAAAATATGATTACGGGGGCCGCAACTGCAACTGCCGCATTGCTAGTAGTCGATGTTGTGGAGGGTGTTCGTGAGCAAACGAAACGACACGCTTATTTACTTAAACTTTTGGGAGTTCGGGAAGTAGTCGTGATCGTTAATAAGATGGATTTGATCAGTCATGAAGAGAGCCTTTTCAACAATATTCATTCCCGAGTTCAATCCTATCTGGAAAACCTCAATTTAGCGTGTCGGGCAGTGATCCCTGTTACCTCTTGTGATGGTGACAACTTAATAAGTCTTTCCGAACGCACCCCTTGGTATAATGGCTCAACGGTGATACAGGCACTGCATTCTTTAAAGCCGACGCCTCAGTTAATTGACAAACCTTTGCGGCTTCCAGTTCAAGATATTTATCATTTTGATTCACGCCGTATCGTTGTCGGGCGGATCGAAAGCGGAAGCCTTAAAGTTGGTGATCAAATAAATTTCTCACCTTCCGGTAAACTAGCTGCCGTGACCAGTTTAGAACAGTGGGACGGTTCGTCAAAAATTTCCGCTGGGGCAGGAGAATCTGTTGCGCTTACCCTGAATCGTGAGTTGTTTATTGAACGTGGGCAAATTCTTCATACAGGACGCCTGCCACATGTAACGCATGATCTAACTGTGCGTCTTATATGGTTTGCGCAAAGCTCTCTGGAACTTGGTGCAAAACTTCAAGTGAAGTTTATGACCTCTACTCACCAAGTTACTGTGGCAGAGGTGAAGGCTGTTATTGATCCTGAGACGCTGACACTTCTAAATGACAAATCAATCGTACAAAATACGATTGCAGAAGTGGTTCTTCATAGTCGGACGCCGTTTGCAGTTGATTCAGTTGAGGATATTGCTCCGACGGCCCGCGGGGTTTTATTTGACAATTTTGCTGTTGTTGGCGGATGTGTCACGTTAAATCTTTCCGACTCGAACTCACAACGCAATATCTTCCCGGTAGGGCAAGGCATTAACGCAGAACAGCGCGCTTTGGCTAACGGGCACAAAAGTGGTGTATTGTGGTTTACTGGTTTGTCAGGGTCCGGAAAATCGACATTAGCAACAATCGTAGAACAGGTTTTGTTCAAGAGAGGTTGGCATTCATATGTTCTCGACGGCGACAACCTCCGGGATGGTTTAAATCGGGACCTTGGTTTTTCACCAAATGATCGAAGTGAGAATATTCGCCGCGTCAGCGAAGTAGCCGGGTTGCTTTCTGATTCCGGATCTATCGTAATCACGGCCTTCATTTCTCCGTATAAGGTAGATAGGGAACGCGCACGAGATATAGTGCCCGGAGCATTTCACGAAATTTACATTAAAGCAGATCTGGAGGTGTGCGAGGGTCGTGATCCTAAGGGATTATATGCGAGGGCTAGACGCGGCGAAATTAATGATTTTACCGGTATCGATTCACCTTACGAATCGCCGGAGCAGCCTGATTTAGTCGTGGATACGGCAAACAACTCTGTGGAGCAGTGTGTGGAATTGTTGACGGGCTACATTGATGACGCCTTTGGACACAGGCTTAGAGATGAAGAGGAAACAGTGTCATGACTGTTTGTCGTCGTAAGCTTCTAGTTTGGTGCGTGGAATAGGGAATGTAATGAAATATTTTCCCATTTTCGTTGATTTGGAATCTCGTCCGTGCCTGGTTGTGGGGAGTGGTATGGCGGCAACTGCCAAAGCAAGGCGGTTGGTGGAGTCTGGGGCTGATGTAACCGCCATTAGTAACGTTCCTACAGAGGAACTTCAGGTTCTGGCAGACCAGGGGAGTTTGGTTTTAAAGCGTAGAGCTTTCAAGAAAAGTGATGTTCAGGGGATGGTTCTGGTCATCGCGGCAAACGGCATTCTTAGTCATGACAGGTTGGTATCAGAGAGTGCACAAGAATTCGGAATACCGGTTAATGTGGTGGATCGAAGAAATTTATCGGATTTCATAGTACCAGCTGTTATCGATCGTTCCCCAATGCAGATCGCAATTAGTAGTGGTGGAGCTGCGCCAAGCCTAAGCGTGAGAGTAAAAGAACAGGTTGAATCCATATTGCCTGAGCGGATCGGCGCACTTGCATCATTTGCCAGGAATCAGCGGTCGGAAATAAAGCGACTCCTGCCGAATTTGGACGCGCGCCGCAAATTTTGGCGTACATTTTTTAACAGTATTCTGGCACGACGAATTCTGAGTGGCATTGGGGGTGTTACTACGGACGATGTAGTTAAACTTGTGACAAACCTTGGAAGCTCTGAGCAGAGAGACGGAGTAGTATCCATTGTAGGTGCCGGGCCGGGTCATCCTGAACTATTGACCATTCGAGCGTTGCAAAAATTGCAAAATGCAGATGTGATTATATACGACCGGTTAGTCGAGCCCACAATTCTTGATCGAGCCCGTCCCGAAGCAAAACGGATATTTGTTGGTAAAAAGAGTGGTGGACATGTTTGTGGCCAAGAGGAGATAAACGGCATTTTACTCAAGGAAGCGAAACTTGGACAGCAAGTTGTTCGCTTAAAGGGAGGAGATCCCTTTATTTTTGGCCGCGGTGGTGAGGAAAGATCATTTCTTCTATCGCACGGTATAACAGTAGATGTCGTTCCAGGAATCACTGCGGCACTTGGTTGTGGGGCGGCAACAGGGATCCCAATGACCCATCGAAGTGTTACACAGGCTGTAACATTTATTACCGGCCATGGAGAAACAGGAGCTGATCTGGATTGGGCTTCCCTTGCAAGGATGCAACATAGCCTGGTCATTTACATGGGTGTGGCCTCTGGAGGGGCAATTGCGGCGCGGTTGATCGCGCATGGTATGTCCGAATTGACGCCGGTTGGAATTGTTGAAAATGGCTCTTTGCCAGAGCAAAAATTTGTTAAAGGAAAACTTAAAAATTTGGCCAGATTAATTGAAGAAAATGAAATTTCTGCGCCTGCCGTGATTGTCATTGGTAGGGTCGTTGAGCAATCAAATTTAAGCGAGGTAATCGTTAGAACAGAAGTCTCTCTGGGCAATGAATTAGGTGTTTGTTGGGATAATACCCCCGATTCCATAAAATTGAAGGGCGCTGGAGGATGATCGGGAAAGTTGCAACTGCCAACCGTTTGCGGGAGGGGGACATTGTATACCTGACGGAAGAAAGGGTTTGGTCCTCCAGCTTGCAAGACGCATGGGTCGTGGTTGGCGACGACTCTGAACTGCTCATGTGTGTTAGTGAATCGGAGAAAAACCGAGATGTTGTCGCTGCCTATATCATAGAGGTTGAGTGTGTAGGGACTGAGCTATCCGCCCTAAGCCAACGAGAACGAATCAGGGCTGCAGGTCCAACAGTCTAGGGTGGTTTTGGTGAAAGGATTGATACAAGTTCTGGAACAAGGAGGTTCCTATGTATCGTTATGATGAATTCGATCGTGCTCTTGTTTTGCAGCGAGTAGAACAATTTCGGGGCCAGGTCGAGCGCCGTTTAAGTGGTGATTTGGGAGAAGAGGAATTTAAACATCTTCGACTACGTAACGGACTTTACCTACAACTGCACGCATACATGCTCCGTGTTGCCATACCGTATGGCACCTTATCCTCTCGGCAAATGAGAAAGTTAGCACATATTGCTAGGGCTTATGATAGGGACTATGCCCATTTCACCACCAGACAAAATATACAATACAATTGGCCTAAATTGATTGATGTGCCGGACCTTTTGGCAGAGTTGGCAGAGGTTGAAATGCACGCAATCCAAACTAGTGGTAACTGTATTCGAAATGTTACGGCTGATCATTTTGCAGGAGCCGTGGCCGGGGAAGTCGAAGATCCAAGAGTTTATGCAGAGATAATCCGGCAATGGTCTACTTTGCATCCGGAACTTTCCTTTCTCCCAAGAAAATTCAAAATTGCTGTCACAGGAACCACACAAGACAGGACTGCAGCTCGGGTTCATGATATTGGCTTGAAGATTGTTAAAAACAACGCAGGTAAAATTGGGTTTGAGGTTATGGTCGGTGGCGGACAAGGGAGAACCCCTTATGTCGCACCAACCATACGGAAATTTTTGCCAAAACAGCATTTACTTAGTTACCTAGAGGCGATTCTTCGGGTCTACAACCAGTTAGGTCGCCGCGATAATTTATATAAAGCGCGGATAAAAATTCTGGTTGATAACATCGGGGTAGAGAAATTTACAAAACTCGTGGAAGAGGAATGGAACGAGACAAGGGACGGTGAATTGAAGTTACCGGAGGCCGAGCGTCAACGAATTTTGAAGTATTTTTCTCCGCCCAAATATGGACCGTCAAACGGTGCTGTAAACACGTTTGCGACTCACAAAAAGTCGAATTTAGCTTTTACCCGCTGGTGCACAACCAACGTTTCAGAGCATAAACGAGCTGGATTGTCTATCATCACAATCTCACTTAAACCCGTTGGCGGGATACCTGGCGATGCAAGCGCTAATCAAATGGATGTTGTGGCTGAATTGGCGGAGAGGTATAGCCACGACGAAATTCGAGTCACTCACGAACAAAATCTCGTGTTGGCTCACGTTTGCCAGAGTGACATTTTTGAAGTCTGGCAGAAATTAGAACAAACGGGACTCTCGACACCAAACATAGGGTTGATTAGTGACATGATTGCTTGCCCCGGTTTGGATTATTGTAACTTGGCAAATGCGCGCTCGATTCCGGTAGCCCAACATATTTCGAGACGGTTTCAAGATTTGAATAGACAACACAATATCGGTGAACTGAAGATTAAAATATCTGGCTGTATTAACGCATGTGGTCACCATCATGTTGGTCATATTGGTATTCTTGGCGTAGACAAACGGGGTGAGGAATTTTATCAAATAACTTTAGGTGGTAGCGGTGCAGAAGATGCTTCTCTGGGTGAGATTGTTGGTCGAGCTTTTGCCTATGACGAGGTTACTGATGCGGTGGAGACAATTGTAGACACATATGTGACATTACGGAGAGATGGAGAGCGCTTCCTAGATACCTATCGCCGAGTTGGTCTGACCCCCTTTAAAGAAAGCCTTTATGGTACTGCTTAAAGAGCACGAGTTAATTACAGATTTGTGGACTCTGGTGGACGACACAGATGACCCTTCAAACGTGGATCATCCAATAATTACTCTGGAGGTCTGGAATTTTCACAATGCCGTGCTGAGTCGCGGCAACGCACCACTTGGTATACTATTGAAAAGCCATCAATCACCACTTGCGATCTCCGATTCCTTGGATCGGTTTAGCCTAATAGCTTTAGATTTTCCCAGTGTATCGGATGGCCGGGCCTTTAGTTATGCCCGCTTGTTGCGTGATAGATATAGTTTTAAAGGCGAAGTTAGGGCAGTCGGGGAGGTGCGACGCGATCAATACCTTTTTATGCTTAGGTGCGGGTTCGATGCGTTTGCGGTCGATGATAACATTGATCCCGCGGACTGGCGGGATGCGGCGTCCGAGGTCAGTGTGTTTTATCAACCAGGAAGCAACAATGTACCTTGGTCATTCCGGCGTAGAAATCCATAGAGTCTCGATATTAGCAATATTGTGTATTTTAAAGACTGGCTATAGATAACAGTATCTAATGAGACCTTCATAAACGTTTTCCGGGCGAAGTTCTTAGTGACAGGACCCATCATATGTCGGAGAACATTGAAGCGAATAAGGTTAAAGGAGTGAAAGATGGAGCATGCAGTTAACCAAGGTGAAGAGATTGAAATCGTTAAACCTGACATGACTCCAAAAATTTCTGAATCATCACCTGCTATTCGCAATAATTGGACTCAAAACGAGATTGCTGAACTTTTTTCCCTTCCTTTTAATGATTTACTGTTTGAAGCTCAAAAAACTCACCGCGTCTGGTTCGATGCAAATCAGGTCCAGATGAGCACATTATTGTCCATAAAAACGGGCGGTTGCCCGGAGGATTGCTCCTACTGCAGTCAGAGCGTAAAGTTTAAAACAGGGCTTGATGCCACGGCGCTAATGGACGTAGCAGACGTCCTAAAGGCGGCTGAGAATGCGAAAGCGGGAGGTGCGACCCGGTTCTGTATGGGCGCGGCTTGGCGGAATCCTAAGGACCGTGACTTAAAAAATTTGTGTGCCATGGTAGAAGAGGTTAGAGCCCTTGGTCTGGAAACATGTATGACATTGGGGATGTTGACCTTGGAGCAGGCAAAGCAGTTGAAGAATGCCGGGCTTGATTACTACAACCACAACATCGATAGCTCTCCAAGCTATTATAAAAAAATTATTACAACTCGCACAATTGATGATCGGTTTGAAACACTTGATCACGTTCGTAAAGCAGGCATCAATGTTTGCTGTGGTGGTATAGTCGGGATGGGCGAATCTAATTCGGATCGAATAGCTATGTTAATGACTTTGGCGAACATGCCTACTCATCCGCAGAGTGTTCCGATAAATATGCTTGTGCGCGTGGAAGGGACTGCTTTAGCGGACTGTGAGGAGATTGATCCTTTTGAATTCATACGTACCGTCGCAGTCGCTAGAATTGTGATGCCAAAATCAGTCGTTCGGCTTTCAGCAGGCAGGGAGCATATGAGTGAGGAATTTCAGGCTTTGTGCTTCTTGGCCGGGGCCAATTCTATTTTTGTTGGAGAAAAACTTTTAACAACACCAAATCCGGAACGGAGCAAAGATGAAAGCTTGTTTGAACGGTTAGGTATTGATCCAATGGATGCTCATGGCTGTCCATCCGAACTTTAAGAGTAAAAAACTAACGCAGTTACCGGATGGTTACTTCAGGAAGATAGAAAACCCACTTTCCGCCATTATTTCTCCAACCTTGTTCCTGACTTTCGATTTCCTCTTTATGATTCCAGGCAAAAAGTATGGCGTAGTCTGGTGCAACCTTTCGAAAATACTCTGGTGAGACGATCGGGATGAGTGTTTTTGGAGAGAGCATACCTTGCTTTGTTATAGTTGAATCTTGAATCCAGGAGATGTCATTTATTTCTAGGCCGCAATAGTTCAGCACGGTGACACTTTTTGCAGTTGCGCCATAGCCCACGATTTTTTTACCTGAAGTTGAAATTTCTCGCACGAGAAGTGGCAAATCTCTCCTTATTGCTTCGCACCGTTCTCGAAACAGAACGTAGGTAGCCGGATTCATCAGGCCCTTACGTGCTTCTTCATTCAGAAGGTCTTCAACTGCATCAGAACACTCACGGCTCCCTGGTAGAGCTAATGTATAACGCATTGAACCACCGTGTACGATTTGTGGTTCCACGTTAACCAATTCTAGTCCATGCTTACGAAATACATTTCTCACAGCCGTAGCTGAAAAAGTAAAAACGTGTTCATCATACAATTGGTCGAACGCGGTATTAAGGATCATATCTCCCAGATAAACTGCTTCTATGATGAAAACCCCGTTTTCTTTGAGAAGTGAGGTGACACCTAAAGCGATGTCATTAATTGTGCCAATGTGTGCGATCACATTAGTTCCAAGGATTATGTCTGCCGGCCCGTACTTCTGCCTGATCAGAGAAGCAGTTTGGGAGTTAAAGAAAGAAACCTGTGTATTCACCCCTTTCTTTTTTGCCATTTCTGCCACACTTTTAGATGGTTCAACCCCTAAGTGATTGATGTCAGTTTTTGCGAATTTTTTGAGCAGAGTGCCGTCGTTTGAGCCAATATCGATAATAAACCCTTTGTCATTCAAACTAGGATCATTCTCGATAAGATTGTGAGCGAGCGCCTCAAAATGATCACTCATGAACTTAGAACTACTGGTAAAAAAGGGATATTCTTCTGTAAACATGCTCGTGGCGGTGGGTTGCTCTAAAAGCTGAAAGAGGCCGCAGCCCGAGCACATGGCCGGAGCCAGTTCATAAGTCGGCTGGTAGGCATGCTGGTTTGTGGGCGCGACTAAGGCGTTTGCCAAGGGCTGTTGGCCGAATGACATAAACGCTTCAATCGGTGTATCGCAGGATCTACACTTTGGCATTTGGGCACTATAATAAAGTGATGGTTTCTTTAAAAACGTTCGTCAAAGATACTTCTTACTCGGACAAGCCTTTGGTTATACTCTTGCAAGGACAGGGTCATCAAGCGAACCGGAGGTCATTACGGGTATATCAATGAACAGCCAGCCCTATTTGTGATCCGGCACTCAGAATGTTTGGCTGATTGGAGGGCTTTACGGCTAGTTGCAATTAAGGTGGGGGATGTCCATGAGTGTATCTGCACCTGATTCAGTGCCGTGGGAATGTGTCAGTGTAATTACGGTAACCTATAATTCTGCTGCTATCATTCGGACCGCCCTGGAATCAATCGCTGAAGCAAAGCATATAACAGTAGTCGATAATGCAAGTACCGACGACTCAATTTCCGTAGTGCTTGAAGTAACTCCACATGCTCAAGTGATACGTGCAGCGCACAATATTGGTTATGGGCGTGCCGTTAACCTCGCTTTAAAACAGGTTGTTACTGAATTTGTATTGTTAATAACGCCTGACGTGGTCGTAAATAAGGAATGTGTGCACCAATTGCTTTCTGCTGCGCACGTCTGGCCCAATGCCGGGATGGTTGCACCAAATTTGGTGGAAGCATCCGGTAAAACTGCTCGCTGCCACGACGCAGCGTTATTTCATCGGGACGGAATGTCTCGTAAGAGAGATAATGAACCATTCCCCGAAGGGCCGTTATGTGCGGGCTATATTCAGAATGCAGCGGTATTAGTGCGAATGGCCGCATTTAATGAAGTTGGTTTCTACGACACAAATATCTTTTTGTTCTTCGAAGACGATGACCTTTGTTTGCGTTTTATACAACGAGGGTGGAGTCTTATCTTATTACCCGATGTTTTAGCGCTTCATGTGGAAGGAAGTTCTACTTCAGATGTTGGCAAGAATATGGTTCGAGTAAGGTATCATCACATGGCTTGGTCACGGATCTACTTGGAGAGGAAACATCGGGGTCGCACAGCTGGATTCCTCTTGGGGGCACGTAATACTTTTCTTTTTACTGGAAAAGCTCTAGGTGCATTGCTTGTTTTAGATAAATACAGATTTACACGTGACATAGCGCGTTTACGAGGAAGTATTGTTGGGACTTTGGGGTATTCAGCATTCACTAAAGCCGTAAAAGAATGAGGTCATGAAACTGGAGAATGGAATTCCTTGGCTGGAGTTGTTTTGATAAATTTGTTGATCTTTTTCAGGTTTCGGTACGACGCTGTGTGAGGGTTATAGGGGCGGTACGAGGTTATGGGTTGATCGTGGGAAATTAGGTGTTGAGTATTCGGTGCCACATAGAAACCTATTCATTACATTAAGATTTAATTGTAAAATACTATTATAAGGATGATTAATAACCTCTATGGGGAAGCCATTTGTGCAAAGGTTTTCCCTATAAAAGCGAGTGCAGGGGCACGGGAGTGATCATCGTAAAGCATTTTTGTAGTATTAATGGCAGGTTCGATTGTCACGCGGGCTCCATGTTTATCGCCCACTTCGGCTTGAGTGGATGATGCAAAAGACAAAACCAGAGCACGAGGTCCCACCCTAAGTGCGGACGCTTTGGTGAGGACCAGGGAAATGCTTCTCTTGTAGTTTTCGTTTTGACCTAATCTCGCCTGTGCGCGAGCTACGAAAGTTAAGGCTAACGCGCTTAGGAATGGGTCGTCCGTTTTGTCTATCTCAGCGAATGCGTCAGCAATACTTTTAGTTGCACCTTTAAGATCGTTTGAGCTTCCCTGTGCATAAGCTATCAGAGAGTACATTTCTGCTCTTGTGCTGTTGTCCTTGATTTTTGGCATGCCTTGAAGAGCTTTTCGAATATTTAGGTGTGCATTTCTTACGTCTCCCATTTCAGCGAAAACAGAAGCTGATAAGGCGAGAACCCATGTACGAATGTAAGCAATTTGAATGGTTGAAATATTTTGCAGAACTTCATTTGTGATTTTAATGGCTTCGGAGAGATTTCGGCGTGCAACATATTCTTTTGCCACTGCAAGGCGTGCAGGGAGACGGAGACTAGAGTTTTCGATTCTCGCAATAGTTGTTAAAGCGCCATCAATGTCTCCAAATGCTGTTTGTGCCTCCACAACAAATACGAATGAAAAATCTCGACGCGAAACATTAGTGATGTTGCTTGCCGCAATATAGGCCTTTCTGATAAGGCAAGAGGCCGTTGGATTTTTCATGCATGAGTTGAGATCCACCTCAAAGTCTTTAGTTTTAAATAATAAATTATTAAGATATCTAGTATTTAGTTTTACCTCCAAATACTCTGCAGGCTGGATTCTCCGAACTCCTTCCTGCTGGTTCGTTGTGATGTTCTTCATTTGACGTAAGCTTAAAGATCTACATGAGCTAGCCAGCGTTAGGGGGAGAGGGGACTCCGTTACGCTAAGTTCTGTTGTATCTGAGTCGCCACATAGTGATAGGAGGTAAACAACAAAGGCAGAGTAGTGAGATAAAATCATTACTGTGAACCTAATGGGATGTGACTTCGAAAAGAAATTTCGGACCCTATTCCTTGTTTCGGAATCTGGTTTTAGGTGTGTTTAAACTATAAAATAACTATGGCGATTTGTTTCAGCTGTTAAACGACAAGATCAGCGGCGGTCTTCATATACTTTGAAATAGCTTCTAAATGTGCGCTGACTGAATGTTCTTTAATACGTTTATGGTGGTAACGAGAGAATGTGTTGTTTAAGCATACGTGCGTTACTCCGGCTTTATCCCAAAACTCCAAGTCCCTTCGCCATTCGTCAGAGGTTCCTGAAGCCGAAACCCAAACTTCGATGCCAACATCATCCAGGTTTCTGCCCTCTCCGCTTACATATTCTCGGAGAGTTTCGATTTGTATTAATGCCTCTTTGTTTGGTGGCCATGCGATCATTATCCAGCCATCTCCAAACTTAGCAATACGTTGCAAAGTGACGTTCTCGTGGCCGCCAAACCAAAGTGGTATGGAACGTCTCAAGGGCAGAGGGTTGATTCCTAAATCTGGTATATTGTGCCATCGACCAGAATACGTGACATGCGGATCGGCCCATAACGCCGTCATTACTTTGATCTGCTCAGTGGAACGTAATCCGCGATTTTTAAAGTTCTCATTTAAGGCCACGTATTCCTCAGGATTCCAGCCAATTCCTACACCCAGGCGAAGACGCCCACCCGATAGTACGTCAAGACAGGCTGCTTGTTTGGCGACTAACGCAGTTTGGCGCTGTGGCAGGACGAGCACCTGGGTTGTTAATTCAATTTTTTTTGTGTGGGCCGCAAGAAAGCCAAAAAGAACAAAAGGATCATGAAAACAGTCTTGCGAGGTATTTCGATCGCCCCAATTGAGTCTGTTTTTAACGTTCACACCCAATACATGGTCGGCAACAGCGATATGATTGTAACCGAGTTCTTCCGACTGTTGAGCAAAGTCTCTAATGATTACGGGATCCGCGCCGATGTCTGTCAATGGTAAACTTACACCTAATTTCATAAGTTAAATGTCTCCACTGCAGGTACATGAGGATAAGTTGACGGGTCTGCAATTTTCTACGAATTATTTGGTTAACGCTTTAAACTGTGCGGGAACAAATATTAATTGTCCTACAACCGCTTCAGATCAACAGTAGTCTGACTTAAATTTATCAAACTCGCAAAGATGTCTGTATCGCCGGAATAATGATAAAGCGCGATGCGCCACGTGGGCGCTGGTTCTTCGAATAGCCACTTAATCCTAGAGTGTAGTTGCCCCACAGAACATGCGGTCTCAATCCCGTTGAGAATACAACTTTAAGCCCGATAATAGCTCCGGCTTGGCAACAAGACGCGTATGGCCAAGCAGGCACATCCGCACAGGGTTCTCGTGCAAACTCCTGCCATTTTGGGGGTCCGCGCCAGCAAGAGTTCTTTGTGGCGCGGACGGATCTAACGAACCAGTTAAAAGGTGCGGGTTTACTCCGACACCACTAAATTCTCGGCTGCAGATTTTCCGTTTCTTCCTGTGACAACTTCAAATTCAAGCTTTTGGCCTTCGTTCAAATTTGACAAACCTGCTTGTTCAACGGCAGAAATGTGTACAAAAATATCACCGGTGCCATCGCTCGATTCGATGAAGCCATAACCCTTGTTTGGGTTAAACCATTTTACAGTTCCTGAAGCCATAACGATAGATCCTTTCATGTAGGGCTGTGGTTAAAGACGCCTAAAGACCCTATCCATAATTAGGCGCAAAATGATATCTGTTTGGATGTTTATTAGCGTTGTCGCGTTCAGTCCTTTAAATTGCACGCTGACATTCGCCGCGCGATACTTACCATATTCATGTTATCGGGGACGAGAGGGGCCAGGCGCGAGCTGGCAATTAACATATCTAGCCGGTTCAAATTTACCTATTGCGCCCTTAAGCTTCTATGTCTTTCGACAAATTGACTGCAGTAACGTCTATTCTTACACAAGAGCCCCACTGCGATGTTTTTTGGCTTGCAGTTGGCCTCAATGCAGACTTTCCATTATGAGTCAGACACCTAGCGCGTTCGCTGTGATTTTCCAGAGCTAACCATATACCAGAGTTAAACAAATACCACCATTAAATATATAATCGTTAACAGGGAAACACCAAACTATATTTTTGGTGCCTCGATGACTTGTTAAAGGGTAATATGGGTTTTTTGAAGATATTAAAATAAGCTTTATCAATCTATTAAATATATTTTTTAATTTAATATATTAACGTATAGGACACAATTTATTTGGACACGATAGAACCAAAGCTCGCGAAACAGCTCGAGGATGCTATTGAAGGTGATCTATATACAGATGCTTTCAGCCGTGGGCGATATGCAACTGACGCTTCAATTTATCAAGTACAACCGCTCGGCGTGGTTGTGCCAAAGACAGTACAGGACGTTGAGGCAACGCTCTCAATCACTCATGAAAATGATCTGCCGATACTGGCGCGCGGTGCCGGGACATCGCAGTGTGGTCAGACAGTAAATAAGGCTTTGGTCGTCGATACCAGTAAATATCTTGATCAGGTTATTTCATTCGATCCAGAAGATCGGCGTCTGACGGTTCAACCAGGTTTAGTACTCGATCAACTTAACGAATTTTTGCGCCCTTACAATCTATGGTTTCCGGTGGATATCTCGACATCAAGCCAGGCCACGATAGGTGGCATGGCCGGAAACAATTCCTGTGGGGCGCGTTCGATCCGATATGGCACCATGAGGGACAACGTTGTATCGATCTCGGCAGTACTTGCAAATGGGAGACGTAGCGCTTTTGGTCAAATTGACAAACCAGGTCGTGCTTCAAAACCCACCTCGGAAAACGATATTTTAACCGAGAAGCTTCTCCAAATTGGCCGTCGAGAAGCAGTTGAAATAGAATCTCGCTTTCCAAAATTGATGCGTCGAGTCGGGGGCTACAATCTAGATGCGCTAACGATAGGCCAATCGGGTCCAGTGAATCTCGCGCACCTGTTAGTCGGGTCTGAAGGCACATTGGGCTTTTTTGAAAATATTGAATTATCGTTGTCTCCATTACCCTCCCACAGAGTTCTCGGGGTCTGTCGCTTCACAACCTTCCATGAGGCCATGATTGCGACGAAATCGATCGTTTCGTTGGAGCCCACGGCAGTAGAACTGGTTGACCGGAACCTAATTGACTTAGCGCGAGATACGGATCTTTTTAGCAAGGTCATCGCAGAAATTATCCATGATGACGTAGGGGTTGTCCTATTGGTAGAGTTTTCAGAATCGGATGAACGGGAAAATTTACGCCGACTTGGCCGACTTAGTGAGTTGATGGGTGATCTTGGTTATGACAAAGGATTAGTAAAGATCATAGCACCGGACATGCAGCATGCGGTTTGGGAAATGCGCAAGCAAGGCTTGAATATAATCATGTCCATGAAGGGTGATGGTAAACCAATATCTTTCGTCGAGGATTGCGCTGTAAGTCTTGATGATTTGCCTGAATACACGGCTCGCCTGGATGCCATTTTTAGAAAATACAATACATACGGCACTTGGTATGCGCATGCGTCGGTGGGCACGCTGCACGTTCGCCCCGTACTGAATCTGAAACTTGATCGGGACCTAAAGAAGATGCGCTCCATCGCAGAAGAGACATTTGAGATGGTGCGGGAATACAAGGGGTCTCACTCCGGCGAACATGGGGACGGGATTGTACGAAGCGAGTTTCATAAGGTCATGTTCGGGGACCGGATCGTATCTGCATTTGGTGAGGTCAAACGTGCTTTTGACCCAGAAAATCGTTTGAATCCGGGACGTATCGTTAATCCACCGCGTATGGATGACCGATCACTTTTTCGATTTAAAGCGGATTACAAGCCAAAGGAACTGAAGACAGCTTTAGATTGGTCTTCTTGGGGTAGTTTTAGTTCTGCAGTTGAAATGTGTAACAACAACGGGGCGTGTCGAAAGCTTTCGAGCGGGACGATGTGCCCGTCGTTTCGGGCGACCCGTGATGAACAGCACTCAACTCGTGGGCGAGCCAATGTTCTTAGGTTAGGGTTGTCGGGACAACTTGGTCCTAATCCGATTGCATCTCAGGATATGCGAGACAGCCTCAAATTTTGCCTTGCCTGTAAAGCTTGCAAATTAGAATGTCCAACCGGGATCGATATGGCAAAAATGAAGATTGAGGTGATGCATCAACAAGTTCTTGAACATGGACTGTCTTTGCGTGATCGTCTAATCGGGTATTTCCCTCGTTATGCGCCTTGGATGGCAAAGGTTCCGTACATTGCTAACCTACAAAGTTCTTTCGTTGGTTCTAAAATCAGTGAATGGTTTTTTGGACTGACCTCCAAAACACCGTTGCCGCACTGGTCAAGACGACCCTTTTGTTCCGAATCTGACTTACTCGGAGACCCAAACGGACCTGAAGTTGTTCTGTTTGCAGATTGTTTTAACCGTTACTTTGAACCCGATAATCTTCGTGCTGCCGTAGATGTTTTAGTATCCGCGGGACGCAGAGTAAGGTTTTTAGAACGACCTCGAGATAATGTCCGGCCGTTGTGCTGCGGGAAGACGTTTCTCTCAGTAGGACTCGTGGAGGAAGCGCGGCTCGAGGCTTCCCGTCTAGTAAAAGCTGCCTCCAAATGGGTTAAACGTGACATTCCCATTGTCGGCTTAGAGCCGTCCTGTGTCTTCACATTGAGGGAAGAACTGCCTGAGCTGAACACTGGTGGAGCACGTGTGGCAGCTAATACATTTCTTGTCGAGGAGTATTTATTGAAGGAACAAAGAGCGGGACGCTTGGAGTTAGATTTTAAGCGAGTGAATAAGTCGAGAATTTTGGTTCACGGTCACTGCCATCAGAAAGCCGCTAATGCGTTTACTCCGACAATGGATGTGCTCCGATTAATCCCAGGGACGAAAGTGAAGGCGATTGAATCTACCTGTTGTGGGATGGCGGGTGCGTTTGGATATCAGGTTGAGACCCAGAAGGTAGCGCAAGATATAGGGGAACTTGGTCTTTTTCCCGCTATCCGGAATTCGTCCGAGGGGACAGTGCTGGTCGCAGATGGCACATCGTGCCGTCATCAGGTGGCCGCCATGACCCAACGTAATGCACAGCACGCGATTGTTGTCCTACGTGATGCGCTCTCAAAAGAGGGTTAATTACTTTAGTCCAAAATTTAAATCGTAGACTCTTTCTACGTCAAAGAGCGTTGATTCTGGTAAAGGGCCTGAAAGAGCTCCTTTGATCGCTTCATCGAGTTGGTTAATGTCTGCCGTCCCTACGAGAACACAGGAGATATCTTTATTTGCGAGCGCAAAGCGGATCGCCGTCTGGGCGTGACTGTAGTTTTTGTCGGAAATTGCCGTGAATACAGCGTCGGCACGCAATTGTTCAAGAGAGAGATCTTTTTCAGATGTAATAGGAACTTCACGGCCAGTCCTCACGTTAGTTGCAAGTACGCCTGCCGCAAATACTCGAATATTCATGACGCCAACGTTGTGTATCTTGCAATTATCAATTAGGCCAGAAAAATTTTGGCCTACCCAGTTAGCAGGCATATCCCTACCTGCACTCGGATTAAGTAGGTTAAAGTAGATTTGTGCAGTATCGAAGGCATCGCTTTGAATCGCGGCATGGCATGATTCGGTTTCTCCCAAGGCTGTAAAACCAATATATCGTGTCAGTCCTTCTGAACGGAACTTGTTAAGGCTCTCTATGATTCCTTGTTTGCCAAAAAGATGTTTAACTGCAAGCGTTTCTCCATCATCCTCTTTCCCCAGAGGGTTGTGCAATTGAAGGAGGTCAACTGAATCACGCTGAAGTCGGGATAAGCTGTCGTGGATGCTACGTTCAATTTGGCCAATTAAATCATTTCGTGTTGTGGAATCAATTTTGACTTTGGTCGATACGTAGGGTGTATCCGGAACTTCTCTTAGCAACCAGCCTAAGGCGCGTTCTGAATCTCCATCTCCGTAAGAAGGAGCTGTATCGATGAAGTTAATACCGGCATCCAGTGCACGACGTATTGCCAACCTTTTTGTTTCATCATCTTGGTGCAATAGCAGTCCACCTACATACCCCCCTCCAAAAACCAATTGGGACACGTCAATATCTGTTTTTCCTAAACGTTGTTTGTCCATTCAAATAATCCGCAGTCTTAGGGGTTCAATCCATACTTCTGACAGGTAGTTTGTCGCATTAGTTTTCGTGATGTCACGATGAGCTGAAGAAGTCAGCTTGGGCGTTCCCCTCTGCAGGGGAGAGACATTTCAGATCGTCGTGCCTTGCATCATTCACGTACGGATCCAGAGGATATGTAGTCATATTTTCTGCAGGATAGGGCGAGAGCAAAGGTTCTAGTTCGGAACCGGATAGCCAGTCAGTCTGTGCCTCTGTTGGAAGAATTACCGGCATTCGAGCATGTATAGGTGATATTAGCGAATTGGCAGAAGTGGTAAGGATAGTAAAGGAATCGATAGGGGAGGTAGCTCCGTTATCTCGACGTTCCCATAACCCGGCGAAGGCAAATATCTCCTTGTTTGTTAGTGATATTCGATAAGGTTCTTTGATGTTTCCTTGTTTTTTCCATTCATAAAAGCCGTCTGCTGGAACTAAGCAACGCCGTTCTCTATAAGCATCTCGGTAGGTACGTTTCGTTGCGACGGTTTCAACACGTGCATTAAACAAGGAATAACGGTTGTTGGTTGATGTTGACCAGGAAGGTGTCAGGCCCCATCGCATCAATTTTAGGTTTTGGGCACCATCGTTGTGACGTGTCACGACCGGGGCTATTTGACTCGGGGCGATGTTGTAACGTGGTGAAAAATTTATCGCACTGGTTACACATCCAAATAAACGCTGAACCGCTTTCTTCGGGGCAAGTAGGCTATATCGTCCACACATGGCTCTGGTCCGATTTAACTCCTCGCGTTCATGAGAACGGTCTGAGCTCAACTTTGCGCGATTATAATAAAAAATCTATTACGAAAATTAACAGTAACAACTAAGTAAGATAATGCCAGAAAGAAAGCTGTTTGGCGCGCCATGGAGAAAAAGGGCTAAACTCATGACTATTTTTAATACATGTCACGTTTGGCAAGGGACGAATAGAAAGTGCTAGCTGAGCCACAAATTTGTGTGCATTCTGAGTGTTTTGTGCTTGTGCAAAGTAGTTAAAGGGATGGATAAGACAGGCTGCGTTGTGCCTGTTTTGTCGAGATTAGGTGGTTTCAGTATGATCCAAATAGCTCAATTAATAGTCAGCGGGGCCGCGATTGGTTGCGTGTACGCCTTAGTCGCGCTTGGTTTTGTACTCATTTATAAAGCGACCGAGGTTGTTAACTTCGCCCAAGGTGAATTGATGATGCTGGGCGCGTTTTTGGGTTATACGCTGATTGTGATAGTCGGTTTAAATTTTTGGCTGGGTGCGTTGATCGCAATTTTAGCTACGGCTTTATTCGGAGGGGTTCTGGATCGTGTTGTGATGAGGCCGATGTTGGGACAACCGGTTTTTGCCATAATCATGGTGACTATTGGGGTTGGCTTTTTGATGAGAAGTGTCGCCAGTATGGTGCCGGGATGGGGTGTCGATACCTACGTCCTGCAAACGCCTTTCTACAACAAGATTGTCACCTTTGGTCCCCTGGTCTTAGGTCAAGACCACATGGCTATCATCATGATGACCCTACTTTTAATTTCCTCACTTTATTTGTTCTTTCGTTTTACAAAACTCGGTGTTGCAATGCAGGCGACTAGCCAAAATCAATTGGCAGCATATTATATGGGTATTCCTGTTAAGACAGTTTTCTCGTTGATCTGGGCGATCAGTGCCGCCGTTGCAGCATTTGCCGGGCTCTTATTGGCGCCCATTGCATTTATCCACGTAAACATGGGTTTTATTGCCATCAAAGCGTTTCCAGCTGCTGTCTTGGGAGGATTCGGGAGTTTGCCTGGCGCTGTTATGGGAGGTTTAATCATTGGTATCGTCGAATCCTTGGCGGGTTTTTATTTACCGGAAGGTTTTAAGGATACGGCAGCATATATCGTACTTTTGTTAGTTTTAATCGTGCGCCCGCAAGGTTTATTTGGCCAATCTGTGCATAAGAAAGTCTAAGCAGATGCGTTTTTTATTCCAGACTAATTATGACCAGGATATCCGCCTCTTTAAGGACAAAGGTACCGTGTTTTGGTACTCGCTACTTGCGATAATTCTTCTCATAGCGCCAATAATCCTTGATGAGTATTTTTTACTTCAAATGAACTTCGTGCTCATTTACGTAATTGCTGGCGTTGGTTTGATGATTCTTACTGGATATACGGGCCAAATTTCACTTGGTCACGCCGCGTTTTTTGCCGCTGGAGCCTACACTGAAGCAGTACTGATAAATGCAGGTTTCCCGTTTTTGATTTCGTTGCCAATCTCCGCCCTGTTTGCCGGGGCGGTGGGAATTGTGGTTGGTTTACCTGCGCTACGTCTTGCAGGAATTTACCTTGCTATCGCCACTCTGGCATTTGGTTTCATTGCAGAGGAGATCTTGGCACGCTGGGAATCTGTTACGGGTGGTAATACAGGCTTGTTTGTTGAAAATATTACGATCGCTGGGGTGGAATTTGATGTTGAGTGGCGGTTTTATTACTTGGCGCTAGCTATCACAATATTGGTGATAGTTGCCGCTATCAATATCCTGAGATCCCCAACGGGTCGGGCATTAATTGCCATTAGAGATAGTGAAATTGCTGCGCAAAGTATGGGGATTTATTTAACAAAATACAAAACGGTTGCTTTTGGTATCAGTGCGGCTTTTACGGGTATCGCGGGCGCTTTGTATGCGCACAAATTAATGTTTATCAACCCCGAATCTTTTACAATCTTATTGTCGATTGAATTGTTACTTTTAGTGGTTGTCGGTGGGCTGGGATCAATTCACGGAGCCGTATTTGGGGCGGTTTTTATCATCGTACTGCCTCAGGCTATCGTTCTTCTTAAAGATTTTTTGCCTAACTCAATTTCGGAACAAAGTGGTCTTCAGGCGGGGGTGTTTGGTCTTGTGATAATCCTGTTCATGTTGTTCGAACCGTCGGGGCTGTACGGTCGATGGGTAAAAATTAAGCTCTATTTTAGCATGTTTCCGCTATACAAGAAGGCGACCTTTAAACGACAAAAATCCTATTCGCGCACAGACCAGTTACGCTGATGTTACTGGAAGTCCAAAACTTGTCTGTTCAATTCGGAGGCATACGTGCGGTTGACAAGGTTAGCTTCCATGTGAAAGAGGGTGAGGTGTTCACTGTAATCGGACCTAACGGCGCCGGTAAAACAACGATTTTTAATTTGATCAGCCGAATCTATGAATCCACGGAAGGGGCAATAATTTTTGCGGGCAAAGATATTGCAAAGTTCCATCCGCACCGAGTTGCCGAGATAGGCATTGCACGAACATTTCAAAATATAGAACTATTCGAAAATGCCACAGTACTCGACAATTTGCTATTAGGGCGTCATCCACATCGTGGACCACAAGGGCTCTTTGGAGAGATGTTTTTTCTTCCCGCAGTGCGTCAACGCGAGTTGAAGCATCGACAGAGAGTTGAGGAAATTATTGATTTTCTGAATTTGGCGCATTACCGCAGTACCCCTATTTCGGTTTTACCCTACGGTGTGCGTAAAGTGGTGGAATTAGGGCGCGGACTAAGTTCTGAACCTCGCCTACTGTTGTTGGACGAACCATCATCAGGACTAAATGTGGAAGAGACAGAAGACATGTCTTTTTGGATAAAAGACATACGCGATGAGCTAGGTGTTACTGTTTGCATGGTTGAACACGACATGACCCTGGTAAACCACGTGTCGGACCGGGTTTTAGCGTTAAATTACGGGCGAGTTATTGCCGAAGGTACGCCGACCGAAGTACAAACGGATGCCCAGGTAATTCAGGCCTATCTTGGTGGTTGAGATGACTTCCCCTTTGCTGCGCCTTGCTAATATAGAGACGTATTATGGACCCATCATGGCCATTCGGGGCATCTCACTTTCGGTAACAAAAGGCTCTATCGTTACGGTCTTAGGCGCTAATGGTGCTGGAAAGACCACCGTATTGCGGACAATTTCAGGTGTCGCGGATCCACAAAAAGGCATAGTAGTTTTTGAAGGTCAGGAAATCCAAAAAAGAAGTCCGGACCTCTTGGTGAAACTCGGAATAGGTCACGTCCCGGAGGGACGCGAAGTGTTCCCATTCCTTACGGTTCGAGAAAACCTCCTGATGGGTGCTTTCTTACGTCATGATAAAAACCAAGTTGGGGAAGATCTGGCTCGAGTTTACAGTTATTTTCCCGTTTTACTGGAGCGTAACAATCAACGTGCCGGAATGCTATCTGGGGGCGAGCAACAAATGCTTGCAATTAGTCGCGCACTTATGTCGAAGCCGAAATTGTTACTTTTGGATGAGCCATCATTGGGGTTAAGTCCTATTTTGGTTGCCGACATTTTTTCTATTATCCGACGTATTAATGAGGAGGAGGGAATCACGATCCTGCTTGTTGAGCAAAACGCGCGTATGGCTCTTGAGTTGGCGGAGTACGGATATGTGCTGGAGGTGGGCAGAATTGTGATGGAAGATCAATGTAACCGCCTGATGGAAAAAGATGAGATTAAGGAATTTTATCTTGGACAAAAAGACGAAGGGGTTCGAGGTCAGCGCCGTTGGAAGAAAAAGAAGTTGTGGCGCTGATTTTTAGGAGATTTTGAACGAGTGCAAATAGATGAGTGAAACTTCTGTAGAAAACCAGGTGAACAGCAATTTTACAACTTTGTCGACATTATTTCTGGCTCGCGTTCGGGAATGGGGTTCCCAACTTGCGATGCGCGAGAAAAAACTTGGCATATGGAAAAATATCTCGTGGAGCGAGTTCGGTGATAGATCTCGATCTGTTGGTTCGGGTTTAATTGCCCTCGGTGTGAAACCAAAAGATAAAATTTGCATTATGAGTAACAACAACCCTGATTGGCTTTATGCAGACATGGGGGCGCTTTGTGTTAGCGTTGTTAGCGCAGGAATTTACCCCACTGATGCGTCATCTCAAGTTGAGTATTTGATTAATGACTGTGGGGCTAAAGTAATTTTTGTGGAGGATGATGAGCAGCTAGACAAGGTTCTACAGGTCCGTAAAAGCACGCCGACTCTAATTAAGATTGTCGTATTTGAAATGGAAAACCTCCGCGAATTTAAGGATCCGATGGTGTGTAGTATGGAGGATCTAGTTGCGCTAGGTGATTCATATAATCTTGAGTATCCAGAGATTTGGGAGAAACGAGCGGCTTTAGCGGAGCCGAAGGATTTAGCTATTTTGGTTTATACCTCTGGTACGACAGGGCCGCCAAAAGGTGCGATGCTCAGCCATGAAAACATAATTGAATCCGTAAAATGTTTGCCAGATTTCCTGCCTCTGAGTAAGGGAGATCAAGCCTTATCGTTTCTTCCGCTTTGTCACGTTGCAGAGAGGGTGCTTGGATTTTATGCAGCCGTTTGTCACGGCATAATACTGAATTTTGCTGAGAATCCGGAGACGGTTCCCGAAAATATTCGAGAGGTGCAACCGACAGCTTTCTTTGCTGTACCAAGAATATGGGAGAAATTTTATTCGTCGATTACTATCAGCATGTCGGAAGCTACCCCCGTGGCGCGCTGGGCCTATAGGGTTGCACTTGGTGTTGGGGAGCGACTAGCTAACTACCGACTTTCCGGTTTACCAGTTCCCGTTGGAACGAAGATCCAATTTTGGTTGGCATACTATTTGGTCTTCAAGAATGTGCGTAAAATGATGGGGCTTGATCGGTGCCGTTGGTTGGGGACAGGTGCTGCGCCAATAGCGCCAGATCTTATTCGATGGTACTGGGCACTGGGATTGACGATGTGGGAAGGCTATGGGCAGACGGAA
This sequence comes from uncultured Rhodospirillaceae bacterium, assembly GCA_964611315.1. GTDB lineage: Bacteria > Pseudomonadota > Alphaproteobacteria > UBA7887 > UBA7887. Next base: position 10,037 of record CAZSYW010000006.1, on the reverse strand, counting down.
TGCTCCGGACTGGCAACGATTATGCCGATCAACCGGGTAAAACTTGGGACGATCGGCGTCGCGATTCCGCTTACTGATCTAAAAATTTCATCGGAAGGTGAAATCCTGTTGCGAGGTAAAAATATCTTTATGGGTTACTATAACCAACCAGAGAAGACCGCCGAAACCATTCGAGATGGATGGTTACATACGGGCGATGTGGGCTTTATCGACAATGAGGGATTTGTGAAGATTACTGACCGAATGAAAGACATAATCATTACGGCTGGAGGAAAAAATATTACGCCTTCGGAAATTGAAAACCAATTAAAATTCAGTCCGTATGTATCTGATGCTGTGGTCATAGGTGACAAGAGGAAGTTCCTTTCGTGTTTGATCATGATAGATGAAGAGAATGTTGTTAAATTTGCGCAGGATCACGATGTCCCATTTACAAATTTTGCAAGCTTGACTCGGTCAAAGGCCGTGGTGAAACTGATTGAAGATGAGGTAAAAACGGTCAACGAGAAATTTGCACGCGTCGAGTCGATAAAGACTTTTCGTCTTATTGAACAACAGCTTGATCCTGAGGATGAAGAATTAACTCCAACTATGAAGCTTAAACGGGAATTCGTGAACGTCAAATATAAGGTGTTAATTGATGATATGTATGCCTAAGGATAGGTGAAAAGCCAACAGACATAAGAGTAATAATTACGATGGGTAGTTTAGTGCGATTGGAAACTAACTAGAGTTGTTCCTCATCGTGTTGTGGATTTAGATTAGAATGGGGGGATATCATGACGCGGGTGCATTTGGTCTCGGTGTTTATATGTATGATTGTCAGTTTTATTTCTTTTAAATCGGCAAGTGCTGATACGCAGGGTATTAACGATGAGGAGGTGGTTATTGGTACGCACTTGGATCTGAGTGGGCCCATTACTTTTTGGGGTGTGCCAGTGCGCAACGGAATGATCATGGCTGTCGAGGATATCAATGCCGCCGGAGGCATTCATGGGCGCAGCATTAAGTTGGTAGTTGAGGACTCCGGCTATGATCCGAAAAAGGCTGTTCTGGCAACCCAAAAGCTTCTTACAAGAGATAAAATTTTTATTATGGCGGGTGCCTTGGGTACACCGACTGTTCTTGCGTCCATGCCAATGGTGCTCAAAAAAGGGCTTCCTCATATTTTCCCGTTGACCGCTGCGGAACAAATGTATGCACCCTTTCATAAACTAAAATTTTCCATGGCAGCCCCATACCATGAGGGTATGAGGACTGGCATCCAATGGCTAGTAGTTAACAACAATCGCTCCGTTGTTTGTAGTTTGCATCAGGACGATGAATTTGGCTTGAACGTCCATCGTGGCGTTATAGAGCAAACAGATGCAATGGGGTTGGAACTTGCGGAAGTGACCACGTACAAGCGTGGTGCGACTGATTTTTCAAGCCAAGTGGCTCGCATGAGAGCTAGCAGGTGTGACTTAGTTGCTTTGGGGACGATTATTCGCGAGACCATTGGGGTCATGGCAGAGGCGCGTAAGATGGGTTGGACGCCAGATTTTTTGGTGTCCGTAGCAGGCTATGCTCCGGAAGTAGCAATGCTTGGAAAGGGGGTTACTGAAGGGCTATACGGTTTGGGTCAAACCATTATTCCTTATTACGACACTGCAACAACGCAAGTCCGGGCGTGGATGGATCGATACGAAACTCGCTTTGATACGCCGGCTAGCATCCAAGCTGTATTTGGATACACTGTTCTACAGGCTACGGGGGAAGGTCTTAAGAATGCTGGGCGTGAACTGAACACGGACAGTTTTGTTGCTGGCCTTGAACAGATAAAGGAATGGAGTACGATTTTTGAGTCGTCTCCTATGACATTTGCCGCAGATCAACATCTGGGAACGTCGAAGTTTTATTTGTCCCAAATCCAGGACGGAAAATGGGTTAAATTGGTTGGGCCCATGACATTTTAACTCTGCTTCAATCAGTGTCTTCGACTGATAAGGCGGACGCTCTTTGATGAAGAGGGTGTGCTCTTCCTTCGCCTTTCAAAGGCGTAAGGTTGTATCCAGGAGGAATAGAATAACCGGTTTTTTGTGATCTTAGTTTTTGAGACTGAGATTCCAACGTGTTGTCGAGCCATTAATACTTAGAGGACGGATATGAAGGCATACGAAATTTGTGGTCCGGGTGGGGTAGATGCGTTGGTTCTATCGGAACGTCCTGAACCAGCACCCGGGCCGGGACAAATAAAGGTTCGAGTTCATGCTTCTTCAATCAATTACCGTGACTTAGTAACAATTGAAGATCCGTTAGCGAGAAAACTTGCTTTACCACTTATCCCCAACTCCGATTCAGCTGGAGAGGTGGTAGAGGTGGGATCTGAGGTAACTCGGTTCAAGGTTGGCGACCGAGTTATGCCATCTTTTTTCCAACGCTGGATCAGTGGAGAAATAACGTTGGATGGAATGACAAGCGCATTAGGTGGATCTCTTGAAGGCGTACTTTGTGAATACTCAGTTTTTGATGAAACAGGAGTAGTCCCAATTCCGGAGCATCTTTCTTATGTGGAGGCTGCAACCTTACCGTGCGCAGGGCTAACAGCATGGCACGCTTTAGTTACATGTGGGCAAATTAAGGCGGGCGATACAGTTTTGCTCTTAGGTACTGGTGGAGTATCTATCTTTGCACTCCAATTTTGTAATCTTCATGGAGCTCGTGTCATTATTACTTCGAGCAGAGATGAAAAATTATCTCGCGCTAAAGAAATGGGTGCATGGGAGACTATTAATTATGGCGACTACCCCGATTGGCAAAAGGAAGTACATGCTTTGACAAACAATATCGGTGTCGATCACGTTGTGGAAGTGGGCGGTGCCGGAACTTTGGAACGTTCAATCGAGTCGACTCGGGTTGGTGGCAACATTTACCTAATCGGGATTCTTGCTCAAGGTGAAATCAACCCGACGGCGTTGATGCGGCGTTCAGGCCATTTGCATGGAATTTATGTTGGAAGTCGAACTATGTTTGAGGATATGAACCGAGCAATCGAAATTGCTGCTCTTAAGCCTCTGGTTGATCAGACATACAATTTTTCCGATGCACGTTTGGCCTATCATTCCATGAGAGCTAAAAATCACTTTGGCAAACTTGTAATCACACTCGACGATTGAGCCGAACAAAAATAATTAAGAGTTTCTTTCACACCGGCGTGCCGTGGATGGGCGGCGCGATTTTGTCATTCGTTTTCATGGCGGTTTCCGCACGGGAATTATCTGTTGAATTAGATGCCATGCAAATATTATTTTGGCGCAGTTTGACGAGTGCTTGTCTTATGCCAATGGTTCTTTGTTTGGCTGGATGGGAGCAGATAAGAACGAAAAGATTGGGGATGCAAGTGTCGCGCGGTGCTATCCACTTTGTGGCCCAATATGGTTGGTTTTTTGGTATTACAATGATCCCATTGGCTGATGTGTTTGCCCTGGAGTTTACCACTCCAATCTGGACTGTTATTTTTGCGGTTTTGTTTCTCAGAGAACGTCTTTCATTCCCCCGTTTAGCAGGAGTTGCCATTGGATTTATTGGGATTCTGATCGTGCTAAGACCTGGCGTAGAGGTAATCGAACCCGCTGCAGTTATAGTGTTACTTTCCGCAGCTCTTTATGCGGTTGCTTACGTGATGGTAAAAACTTTAACCAAGACGGATTCACCATTGTGCATAATGTTTTACATGTCCCTTGTCCAATTGGGCTTAGCAGCTGTTATGTCTGCTGGGGATTGGGGGACTCCCTCAAATATGACTCTTTGGGCATGGGTGTTGGCAGTCGGGATTAGTGGTTTGACAGCGCATTACTGTTTAGCACAGGCCTTGATGAGGGGTGATGCTTCTACAATCATGCCAATTGATTTTTGTCGACTACCAATCATCATGCTTGTTGGATTTTGCTTTTATGGGGAACAGATCGATATTTGGGTTCTGGTGGGCGCCTTGGTGATTGTTCTTGGAAATACTTTAAACATCAGACCCCAGTCCGCAGCTAGACCGGATAAATCGCAATGATAAAAGGCCCGGCTATGACCTGCCGGGCCTGTTAAATTTAAATTAATAATATTAATATCTAGTCAAGGTAACCAAGATCACCCCAAATTTTATAGCCTTCCCGGAATTCTTGTAATGAATTCCATACACGAGCGAAGTCTTCGTCATTGTCCGCTTCTGCAGCGACAACTTCATTCCACGCTGTTTCAAGTGTTTCCAGTATTGCAGGATCCCAACGGTGGAGTGTGACCCCTTTGGATTCCAGTGTCTGCAATGCAGGGAACTGAATTGCCTCTCCCTGAGCAAGGCCTCGCAACATGCTTTCCCTGCACACTGCATTGATAACTTCTTGCTGTGTGTTGGTAAGACTTTTCCAATTATCTAAGTTGATCATCAACTCGCCCATGCTCATAGGTTGATGCCATCCAGGGAAATAATAGTGTTTGGCAACCTGGTAAAAACCAAGATCCAAATCGATGGCCGGCATTGAAAATTCTGTCGCATCAATGGTTCCAAGTTCAAGAGCCGGGAAGATATCGCCTCCTGCAAGTAATTGAGTGGATACACCAACCTTTTCCATTACTTTCGCGCCGAGCCCGAAGAATCGCATTTTTAAGCCCTTGAGATCTTCCACTGAATTGATCTCTTTTGTGAACCATCCTGAGCCCTCTGGTGATATAAGGTTGCACGGTTGAGAGTAAATATTGTGGCGAGCATAGATCTCTTGCATCAGGTCGAGGCCGCCACCGTAATACATCCAAGCGACCATTTCCCCGGCGTTAGGACCAAACGGCACGGCGGTGAAAAATTGCAGAGCAGGGACCTTTCCGGCCCAGTAACCAGCGGCGGTCCAACCTGCATTTACCGAACCGGTCGAAACCGCATCAAAAATTTCGAGGGGAGGGACGAGTGCACCGGGCTCAAAAAATTTAAGCTCCATGGTCCCGTCGGAAACCGTGCGGACACGCTCTTCAATTAACTGTCCCTGATCCCCCAGTTGGACCAGATTCCCAGCAAAGCTACTGGCCATCTTCCAACGAATTGGCTTCACTTCTGATTTGCTTGCACCTGCAGTATCTCCATCTTCCACGGCAACTGTTGTCTCAGACCTTGGTGATAGAAAAAAGATACCGATGACCAGCCCTGCAATCAGGCCTATCACCCCAGTTATAAGTGTGGATCCCTTCATTTTTTGCTTCTCCCAAAGCGGCGATGCCGCTTGATTTAATAAACTCATATTCCGAACAATTTGAGGTTGTTCGTCTCTCACCTAGGTGATGAAATATAGTTTTAGGCTTTTGATTCACATTTAGCCTGCTTCTTGCCCTTTGGGCAAGCTTTGAGACTATCTAACCTTGCATCCCCCTTATTCTTTATTCGTCTTTATTCGATTTGATCCAGCAAATCTAAAAGTAGATCCGAACAAAGCGTGTCGAATACCCCATTTATTTCTTGTGGTCGAAAATGTCTTTGAAAGGCGGTTACGACCTCTTTCATCTGAAGGTCATAATGTCCCGTGATTTGAATATTGTATCCGAAGTACGATAGTTGTTTCTGGATCTCGGTTACAGCGGTACCACTCATGCCGAATTTCAGGAAATTTCCAGCCATAGGAATATGATCATATTTTTGGTTTGGCCATAATCCAATACCGTTAGTAGCGAGGCGATGCCAGTTAAACAATTCTCCGGGATCCCGTTTCCGCGATGGGGCCACGTCGGAATGTCCAAGTATCTTTTGGGCCGGTATGGAATGGCGGTTTAAAAGATACCTCACAAGCGTTTCTAGGGAATGCATTTGTTCTTCTGGAAAAGGTCTGTAACCAAATTCGTGACCGGGATTCACCAATTCAATCCCGATTGAGTATCCATTGACGTCGCTATTTCCAGCCCAACGGCTTTCGCCTGCATGCCAAGCCCTGTTGGCTTCATCGACCAACTGAAAACATTTTCCATCTTCATCTACCAGATAATGAGCGCTCACTTTCTTGTTCGGGTTGCACAACTCCTTCAGCGCACTGTTAGCACTATTCATGCCAGTGTAATGCAGGACCAGCATATCGATTACACTGTCTTTTGGACGTTGATTGAAATTAGGGGATCGTCGTTGAATGGGTCTAAAATCGGACATATCTAATATAGCGTGGAATTATTATCTAGATTGAGACGTACGACATATTAAAGGTGTCAAATCAATGTATGGAATCTTTTCTTTTTGATAAATCGGACGAATAAAAATGTTTTGATCAAAAGATATTGCCGCATGCTTTATTTGTTAAGGTTAATGACCATATCGACCGTATAGCGAGGCGTATTAAAAAAAAATGTTTTATGTCGAGTACATTATGCGGCGTTTGTTACTTGGCCCTTTAGTTTTGTGGGTCATCTTGGTGAGTGGATGTAGCAGCAATTCTGATCGTATTATAAAACAGTTTGACGAAGCCTTGGAAGGGAGACGTTATGGTTCCGATGCGAACACAATAATTGAAAATATTTTAACGCATCGGGTCGAAGGTTATCCGACTATCGTCAACCCACATGTTCGAGAACTTTTAGCTAAACCACTCCTGACAATCAATGCAAACGAGTTTTCTTTTCTGTCAGGAACGGCGAATAATAACAACAAGGTGTCAACGAACTGGGAAGCGCCAGAGGATCTTCCAAGGGGACTAAGAGAATTTTTATCCCAGTACATTTATAGGTTGTTGAGAATAAGACAGTTGGTGCTCGACTCCGGCACGATATCTTGCTGTGAATTTGAAAACCTTCTAAAGGAAATAACAAGTGCTGGTCATTTCTATCCAGAACTGAAAAAACTTTTGGCCTTGCTGGATCAAAATAATTTAGAAAAAGCTATAGCCCATTTTGTGTCTTTTAACGAATGGTCAATCAAAGAAATAAATCGTTTAGATTTGAGTCGTCTTTTGGTAATCGCGCCAACATCTTTTAACTCACCGATCGGCGAAATTAGTATTTATGGGGTCCAGGATAATTCACATGTGACCGGTCCTGGCCTAATCTTTGATTTGGGTGGCAACGATGAATACAGGAGATCTGTAACGAACTCTGGCGAGATATCGGTCATAATCGATATTAGCGGGGATGATAGCTATAACGGTTTAGACACTAGCCTCGGCGGTGTGACGGTGCTAACGGACCTTAGAGGTGATGATAGATACTTTTCACCTGGATCTGGCCTTGGCGCAAGTATTGGCGGCTTGTCATGGCTACAAGATCAGGCCGGGAATGACCATTATTCTGTTGAAAGATTTGGATTGGGTGCGGCCATAGCGGGTTTTGGCACCGTTATCGATGAGGGGGGTAATGACCAATATGACGTGAAGAGTTTGGGGCAAGGTTTTGGTGGCCCATCCGGGTACGGCGAACTTCAGGACTTCGGTGGGGATGACCAGTACTTTGCTGACGACGGCGTACAGGATCGTTTTGAACGCGGAAGCGGCAGATTAAGCTATGCCCAAGGTGTTGGGGCAGGATTTGCTTCCAAGTTTTCAGGAGGAATTGGTATCCTCCGAGATAAGTTAGGGAATGACAGCTATTTCGCAGAAATGTTTGCGCAGGGTCAGGGTATTTTCTTCGGCCTTGGGATCCTTGAGGATAGTGAGGGTAACGACACATACACCTTGACGCGTTTCGGACAAGGGCAGGGATCATCTGCTGGAGTGGGTTTACTTACCGATTTAGACGGAAATGATGATTACCGACTCGATGTCGGTTGGGGCCAGGGTATGGGCCTAGATACCGGAATAGGGGTGCTCGTAGATTTTGATGGGGACGATCGTTACTCTTCGGTTGATTTAGCGCAAGGAAGTAGTATCGGGAATGGCTTTGGACTTCTTGGTGATGGTGATGGGGAGGATATTTATTATCTAGCAAAGCCCGGTTTAGGTTGGGGACGGGGTCGCGCCGCTAGAGGTCTTCCAGGATTACCATTTCTTGTGGATGTGGGAGGCCAGGCGCACTACATCCTTTCAGGAGAACTGATTCTTGACGTAGGGATTGGAGGAGTCGGTGGCCCGTTAGCCGGAGTGGAGTTAGCTATCCCCTCTGGAAAGGGATTTGAGTGTCCCGATTCAGATGCCTTTTTAGCACCTCCTTCTCATGACCCACTGTTTGATCGACTCGTCCGTAGTGCCCCCAAATTTGGCCTCAATAAAGATGCTCTTCAGGAATTTGTTGGATTGTACAAGTTAATGCCCGCCATATTACCTAATTTATTGAGGCAAATTACCGTCGCCGACATGCATGTGGGCGGTAACTTAGGGACCTTGGTGAGGTGTTACCTTAAAGATGCGGATAAAAATGAAAAAGATCAGATACGTGATCTCCTAGTGGATAATTTACGATCTGAGCACCCTTTAACGGCGATTATCATTGGGTTGTTGAGATTTGTGCCACCTTCATCTGAAATAACACTCGAACTAGGAAACCGACTGAAGGATCACGATAATTGTGGGGTTCGAACCGGTGCAATTTTATTATTGCGGCATTTAAACGAATTTACAGAGGAGGCGAAAAACCTGGCCCGTCAGGCCCTGAAAGATTCCTGCTGGCAGGTCCAGTCCGCCGCCTTATCATTTTTGGCAGCAATTGAGGAAAATAGGAAAGCTACTGTGTCTCGTGAAATTTATAATGAGTTGCCCAGCCCACTTCTACTTCGGGCAGTTATTGAAGAAGGAGATAATCTCACGGAGGACTAGTTCGTAGAAAATCGACTAGAGAATTTTTGCTGTAATAGTAATAGCGTCAGTAGCGTCAGACCAAATAGGTCGCTAACTAATCCGGGTGTGATCAAAGCAAGAGATCCCAAAAATAAGACAACTCTCAGAAAAAAGTTTATAGGTGATAACAGATAGCCGTGCAACGATGATGCAAGACAAACCACGCCCATCAGTGCCGTTGCGACAGACCAAGCGATGTTACTCCAAGACCCCACTAATAACAGCGGTGGACCGAAAACAAACATAAAAGGTATAATATAACCGGTGGCAGCTAGTTTTACGGCTGCTATCCCTGATTCCCATAGCCCCGCTCCAGAAAGTCCGTTCGCGGCGTAAAGAGATATCGCTACAGGGGGTGTAATGACAGAAAGTATCGCGTAGTAGAAAACAAAAAGGTGTGCTGCTTCACGCGCTATTCCTAGATTTACAAGTGCTGGAGCCAGCAATGCTGCTTGCACAATATAAGCAGGGGTAGTTGGTAGTCCCATGCCAAGAAGTATCCCAGCCACAGCTGTTAAAAGTAATGCTAGAACCATGTTTCCATCGCTAAAACCGCTGGATATCAGTTGGGTAAATTCTATGCCCACCGCTGTCTGTGCGATTACACCAATCACAATTCCAGCGCTTGCACAGGCGCTAGCAACGATCAATGTATTGCGAATCCCGGTGATTATAGAATCGTAGACGGTTCGCCATGAGATATCCTGGCGTGTCGTTCGACCTAAAAGTGCCACTGGGAGAACAGATAACAATCCGCAAAGGGCGGCATAAGGTGGGCTATATCCAGATAGCAATACACCAACAATAATTACTAAAGGCAAAAATTGGTGTCCGCGTGTTTTGACAACCTCTCCGAGACGCGGAAGATCGGGTTTTGGCAGCCCTCTAAGCCCCATTCGTTTTGCTTCAAAATGAACGGCACAAAAAACTGCAACGAAATAAAGAATCGCCGGAACGATCGCGATGGAGACGACGGTTAAATAACTAACGGCCATGAATTCAGCCATCACAAAGGCAGCAGCGCCCATGATGGGCGGCATAATTTGACCACCGGTCGAAGCAACTGCTTCGACAGCCCCAGCAAATGCCGGTCTATAACCAATTTTTTTCATCATTGGGATAGTAAAGGTTCCGGTCGTCATTACGTTCGCTGTTGAACTCCCCGAGACAGTGCCAAACATAGCGCTTGTCACACAGGCGACTTTAGCCGGACCACCAGCAGACGAACCTGCTAAAGCTAAGGAAAAGTCACGGAATAGTTTTCCGGTTCCAGAATGT
>CAZSYW010000005.1:34270-39040 GCA_964611315.1 uncultured Rhodospirillaceae bacterium | reverse complement strand
AAAGCATCCGCGTAACTTTCTCCTCGATCGCTCAGCCAATCGAGAAGATCGCTTACGGTAACAACTTCAGGTGGCGGCTCCAAATGTTCCTCACCGATACCTATTTTTGCGCGTAACCAGGCAAAGTACAAAAGTTGCATAAGTTCTTATCATGCTCCACTTGTTGTCGAATTACTCGACCTCGTTGAAAGGCATAAACTCAACTGTCGAACCGGACTTAAGATACTGCATATCCTCCGGCAATTCGACCAGCCCATCCGCTGCCGACACCGCTGACAAAATTCCAGCGCCCTGCCGGCCCGCTTTCTTTGCAACAAATCCGACGTCACTGTCTGGGACAAGAACACACCGCACGTATTCGCGGCGCCGTTTCTTTTTTCTCTGAGAGAACCCAGCCCTCACAGGGTAGAGTCTGGGTGGTGGTTCATTTGCGCCAGCAAGACGTAAAATCAGCGGCCGGGCAAATTTTAAAAAAGTGACAATCACTGCAGCTGGATTCCCTGGCAAACCAAGATAGGGGACAGAAAGGCAATCTGTTTTTACCGTCCCAAGGATTAACGGTCGTCCCGGCTTAATAGCCAATCGCCAAATATCTATTCTCCCTTGCCCTCCAACCGCACCACGAACATGGTCTTCCTCACCCACGGAGACCCCTCCCGAACTGATCAACAGGTCGTGTGTCCGCGCCGCCTTAGCGATCGTTTCAGCCGTTCCTTCGAGGTCATCACCCAAGATACCTAAATCACTCACCATGCATCCTAAAGACGTGAGTAGAACTCGGAGTGCAACCCTATTGGAGTCATAAATTTGACCCGGGGCCAGCGCTGTACCCGGCTCCTGCACCTCATCGCCAGTTGAGAAAAGAGCCACACGCAGGCGCTTCCTAACCTCTAGTGCTGTACAACCTACGGCCGCAACCAAGGCTAGATCCGCGGCACGCAACTTACGACCACCAGACAGAACAGTGTCGCCGACCGCAATATCCTCTCCTGGCAACCTTCGGTTTGCGCCGCGCTCGATTCCGCACGGAAAACTCACCCTAGCATCATCTAGTTCGCAGTCCTCCTGCATAAATACTGTGTCCGGTCCACTACCGCGCTCCCCAGCGGGCATCATTGCACCAGTAAAAACACGTAAGGCCTGACCCCTTTTTACAGGATTGGGAAATGGACGACCCGCCGCAATTCGGCCCGCCAGTGGCAACACCGTTTCCCGGTCCGTCGACAAATCATCATAATAGACGGCGTACCCATCAACCGCAGAGTTCGCGTGAGGCGGAACATCTGTTGGTGCTATCAAGTCGGATACTAAGATTCGGCCAAATGCCGAAACCAGCGGGACAGTCTCGACCCCCGAAACTGGAGACACACGTCTTTTGACCAGTGCCAACGCTTCGTCGAGCGACATAAGTGCACCATCGTGGGCAAAACAATCTTCGCTAAGCTGCGTCATTTTCCTTGGGTGTCGTTAGTCTAAAATGAGAGACAACGAATTCCCTTATTTGGGCTACATCGTGCGATTTGAACACAGGGCGATCTGCGTCGGGCAGATGCGCATCACTTACGATTGCAATCACTCTGGGATCATCAGGGTACAGAAGAGTATTACTATGTCCAGCCCGGTACACTTCAATTTTTTCGTGATCTCCAAATTTAAAACCCTCGACCAACACCAGATCTACTGGTGTCAGTTTTTGTAAGAGCTGCTCAAGAGTGGGCTCAAGACCTCCACTCAATTCGTGAGTAAGCGCCCACCGCGCACCCGAACTAACCACCACTTCGCGAGCGCCAGCGCTCCGATGCTTATGAGAGTCCTTCCCCGGTTGATCAAGATCAAAATCGTGGTGGGCATGCTTTACCGTCGACACGGAAAAACCACGTTTGACGAATTCTAAAATTAAACTCGTCACCAGTGTCGTTTTCCCGCTGCCGCTCCATCCTGCAACTCCAAGGACTTTCACCGACCAAGACCCCTATCTTCGCCCGCAATAATATAGCCATACGCTATCTTCCAGTAGCTGTACCCAGTAACCACCGTTAGTGCTGCAGCAGCCCATATAAACACTGCACCGATTTCAGACATACTCCAAAACAATCCCTTCGGCCAAATTACTGCTTCTCCGGCCAATAACATTGCTAAAGCCGTAAATTGCGTGGCAGTCTTCCACTTGGCGAGCGAGCTCACCGGTATTTTTACTTGCCGGTTTCCCAAATACTCTCGGAGACCTGAAACTAGAATTTCCCGACAAATGATTATCAATGCTGGAAGCAAAGGTATGTTCCCAATGACCAACAACATCAATATAACGGAAGCGGCCAACATCTTATCAGCGATGGGATCAAGCATGCGCCCAAGGTCTGTGGTGGCCCCTAACTTTCGTGCTAGCATTCCATCCAAATAGTCAGTCGCACCGGCAACCACAAAAACCACCAATGCTGTCCAATTAGACCATACTCCGGGCAACTGAAAGGCAAGCACCAGCGCAGGGATCGACATTATCCGCAAAACCGTTAGAAAGTTTGGAAGATTATGGATCATGGTGGCTCACCCAAACATATTGCTCAGATCGGTCATTGGTTCCGTAAAAAAGTTAAGACCTGCGACGGATTCAGTCATCGCTATGAAAATGGTCGTAAATGACCAGCGCGATCTTATGGTTAATACCGTCGACCTCCCGAAGGTCACCCACACCGGCATCAGCAACCGCCCGCGCCGAACCAAAACGATGCAAAAGGGCACGTTTTCTTTTAGGGCCGATGCTCGATATTTCGTCTAACTCAGAACGACGAAGATCACGTGAACGACGCGCTCGGTGTGTTCCTATTGCAAAGCGATGTGCCTCATCCCTTAAACGCTGTATAAAATAAAGTACCGGATCCGACGGCTCAAACATAATTGGACGGTGCCCAGGTAAGTAAATTCGCTCTCGTCCGGCGTCGCGCTCAGGACCTTTCGCAACGGCAGCAAGTGCTATATCGCGAACGCCTAGCTCTGCGAACACGTCACCAATAACAGAGAGGTGCCCCGCACCACCGTCGATCAAAACAAGGTCCGGCCATCCCTCTTCAACACGATCAGGGTCCTCCTTTTGCAAACGCGTGAAACGCCTGGCAAGCACCTGACGCATCATGGCATAGTCGTCACCAGGCTTCACCACAGGACCGCTCCCGGGTGCTCCCTCTAAACGGATATTAAACTTTCGATAAGCACTTTTGTTAAATCCGTCTGGTCCGGCGACAATCATAGCTCCCACAGCGTGGGACCCGGAAATATGACTGTTGTCGTATACTTCTATTCGACGAGGCGCGGCCTCAAGTCCCAATGTTTCTGCCAAACTTTCCAGCAAACGCCGTTGGGATGCACTCTCTGCGAGTCTTCTGCCAAGCGCGTCCCGCGCGTTGGCGACAGCTTGCTCAACCAACCTACGTTTCTCGCCACGGCGCGGAACCACTACCCGCACTCGGTGATCAGCATGAAGATTTAAAGCCTCTTCAATGAGATCAGGGCGTTCAACATCATGGCTTAAAAGGAGTTGCTTCGGCGGACTGCGCCCCTCATAGAATTGTCCAATGAAAGGTCCAAGCACCTCCACAATTTTGGCCCCGCGATGGTGCACCGGGAAATGTGCCCGATTGCCAAAATTACTTCCGCCCCGGAAAAAAAATACCTGAACACAAGTTTGTCCCGCCTGTTGGTCTACCGCAATCACATCTGCATTATCAATCGAACGTACATTGATGCCCTGATGCGACTGTATCTGCGCTAGAGCACGAATTCGGTCTCGGAGAACAGAAGCGGTTTCAAATTCAAGGGCGTCGCTCGCCCGCGACATACGTTCTGCCAGATCCTCGCTCACTTTTGCACTCCTCCCGGACAGAAATTCGCGTGTCTCGCCGACCAGACAGTCGTAGTCCTCGCGAGAGATATAATCGACACACGGCGCCGTGCAGCGTTTAATTTGGTACTGCAAACAAGGTCTTGTTCGGCTTGTAAAAACACTGTCAGAACAAGTTCGCAAGGGGAAAGCGCGCTGCAAGGCGTTCAAGGTGCGGTTGACCGCACTGGCCGAGGCAAAGGGCCCAAAGTATTCCCCTTTTCGCGAACGGGCACCACGATATTTGATCAACCGGGCCCAAGCGTGCTCGCCCGAAAGCAGTATGTAGGGGTGTGACTTATCGTCCCTTAGGACGACATTGTATCGAGGCCTTAAACGCTTTATTAAATTTGCTTCAAGTAACAGAGCCTCAGCTTCAGTGTGAGTCGTAATAATTTCAAGCGCGCTAGTCTCGCGGATCATTTGCGATATGCGCTCCCCATGGGATCGCAATCTAGTATAACTGGAGACCCGACGCTTCAGGTTGCGCGCCTTTCCCACATAGAGCGCCCGCCCATTCAAGCCTAACATCCGGTAGACTCCTGGCTGGTTAGGAAGGGTCTTGGCACCAGCACGGATCACCGCCACGCCGAGCCTACCCTCATGGGGTACCCGGGCAGGGACAAATTCCCTATCACGCTCTTGGTTTTTCCTGACGCCAGTCACAACGCTAAATATCAGACCGAAAACAGATCACGTCAACGTAGGAAGAGCCACCAACGAGCAAACAAAATCAGAATTTCCTGTGTCAAAGCTAGGCTCCGCCAAGGCACACAAGGGAAACCACGGTGATATCCACCAAACCTGTGGGAAAGTATGTGGATAATTAGTGGCACGACTGCCCGGCAAGGCCAAAAGCCGGTCTTTCGACAGGTTTGCCTAAAAAATAATCATCT
>CAZSYW010000005.1:29470-34170 GCA_964611315.1 uncultured Rhodospirillaceae bacterium | reverse complement strand
CCCTCTCAATCTCGACCCCAACGACTGTGTCGTCGCCAAATACATCTAATTTTTCCACAGTGACTCTGGCGCGAGCCACACGCGAATCCTTCAGGCAAAATCCGAGGATTTTTTCTGCGAGACTTTCTACTAAATTTATATGATCAGCTCCCACCATCTGTCTAACGCCCCTGACAACATCGTCATAGCTTACCACCTCGTCGATCGCATCCAATCTAGGCGCTGGCACGTCATCGATATCTAACTCAACTGAAACTCGGACACGCTGAGGTGCGTCACGCTCGTGCCTATGAACACCAATTCTGCAGGGCAGCACTAAGCCACGCACAAACAGACGGTGTCGCCGCTGAATTTTGGTTTTAGATAACTTGGTAGCGCCGGGGCTACTAACACCCTGAACCGGCTTAGACACGGCCAAATTCCCCTACTCCTTCGTCACTTGGTTCGGGCGCGTCGGAGCCCAATTTAAATGTTGCCCTCCATCCAAAGCAATCATTTGCCCGGTCATGGCGCCCGCTCCAAGAATGTAGTTCACCGCATCAACGATGTCCTTGAGGGCAGTCCTCCGTCCCAATGGCAAACCTTGCCATTGCTCCTCAAACTCTGAATCAGTTTGCCTCGTACTGGGCAAAGTCGGCCCTGGTCCGATTCCGTTCACACGTATACGTGGCGCTAAAGCTAAAGCTAATGTCTGCGTCATTGTCCACAGGCCCGCTTTACTCAGAGTGTACGATATGAAATGTGGGGTGGGATTCCATACCCGCTGGTCGATGATGTTGATAACATTACCCTTTGCATTTCCTGAAACTTGCCGGGCAAAAGCCTGCGTCAACATCAATGGTGCTGTTAAGTTCACATTTAGGTGAGCTGCCCAACTCTCTCTATCCAGTGTCTCAATACTATCCCCCTCGAACAGCGCTGCATTATTAATCAGGCAATCTATCCCTCCGAATGCATCGACAGCCTGCACCATGAGGTCGGCAGTTTGGCTCGGATCCGAGAGGTCAGCAGCAAGCGAAAGCGCGCGCGAACCCGTATTTTCAATTTCTGCAACAACCTCATCGGCTGCGCTCTTCGAACGATTATGGTGCACCACAACGCCCCACCCTGTGGCGCCCAAAGCAAGCGCGATAGCGCGGCCTATCCGGGTTGCAGCACCTGTAATAAGTACATTCCCTTGGGTCATACAGTCGAATTTGGCCGAATATATCGTTTGGTGCAAGAAGGTGCTTTTTAAGAATCGTTCACAAAGTATTTTCGGTCAAATTATCCACCTTAAATTTCATACGCACCAGTTTCGACCGTAAACGGGCCTGCCAACAATTGGGTAACCGGGGTCACTCGACAAAATTGTGTCACAGACCG
This sequence comes from uncultured Rhodospirillaceae bacterium, assembly GCA_964611315.1. Classification (GTDB taxonomy): domain Bacteria; phylum Pseudomonadota; class Alphaproteobacteria; order UBA7887; family UBA7887. The sequence goes on along the minus strand of CAZSYW010000005.1, from coordinate 32,805 downwards.
GTTCATATCTCCACCTCGCAAGGACCCCGCACCATCCCACTCACGGCCCTATCTGCGCGCAACGCTTTGTGACTCAGAGGAGTTAGACGCAGCCGTCCGACGCAACCCTAGGTCGACAGCCTGGAGTCGTCGGATTTCGTCACGCAGGCGAGCTGCCTCCTCGAATTCCAAATCCGCCGCAGCATCACGCATCCGGCGGTCCAGTTCATTGATATGAACACTAAGGTTATCACCAATTCTGTGATCCACACCTTCCAAACCAAGGTCGACCGTCACATAATCCGACTCATTCACACTTTCTAAGATACGAGTAATGGATTTTTGAATGCTGCTTGGCGTGATCCCATGTCTAGCATTGTAACTTTGTTGTTTTTCTCGCCGACGATTTGTTTCATCGATGGCGGCCTGGAGTGAATCGGTTCTCTTGTCCGCATAAAGAATACATCTCCCTTCAATATTCCGCGCGGCACGGCCAATGGTTTGGATCAAAGCGGTTTTCGAACGCAAAAACCCTTCCTTATCCGCATCCAATACGGCAACGAGAGAGCATTCTGGTATATCCAACCCTTCCCTTAGCAAATTGATGCCGACGAGCACATCAAATACACCCAAGCGCAAATCGCGAATGATTTCAATTCGCTCGATAGTGTCGATGTCAGAATGTAGGTAACGAACACGCAAACCGTTTTCACTTAAATATTCTGTAAGATCCTCGGCCATCCTTTTAGTTAAAGTGGTTACAAGTGATCGTGCGCCGCTGCCGGCGCAGGCTCGGCATTCTCCGAGCAAGTCATCTACCTGTGACGATGCAGGCCTAACAACGCATATCGGGTCGATTAATCCGGTAGGACGAATTACCTGTTCGGTAAAGACTCCGTGGGTCTGGCCTAACTCCCACGGCCCGGGAGTTGCCGAAACAAACAATGTCTGCGACCGCATCGCATCCCACTCCTCAAACTTAAGTGGTCGGTTATCCACACATGATGGAAGTCGAAAACCATGCTCAGCCAACGTGGATTTTCGGCTGAAATCCCCTCGGAACATCCCACCTAATTGCGGGACGGTCACGTGACTTTCGTCCACTATGACTAGTGAATTCTCAGGTAAATACTCGAAGAGAGTAGGAGGTGGTTCGCCTGGGTTTCGGCCTGTTAAATAGCGCGAATAATTCTCGATCCCTGCACAGGAACCTGTAGTTTCCATCATTTCAAGGTCGAACTTAGTACGCTGTTCTAGCCGTTGCGCCTCTAACAATTTTCCGGCCGACGTAAGCTCATCCAGTCTATCGCGGAGTTCGGAGCGGATACCCACAATTGCCTGCTGCATCGTTGGCCGTGGCGTGACGTAGTGGCTATTCGCATAGATTCGAATCTTGCTTAGGTCGTGGGTTTTCACACCAGTAAGCGGGTCAAACTCGACGATCGACTCTACGTCGTCACCAAACAACGACAATCGCCACGCTCTATCCTCGTAATGAGCCGGAAAAATCTCGACACTATCACCCCGAGCCCGGAAGACACCCCTCACAAAATTTGTGTCGTTTCTCTTGTATTGTAACTCCACCAATCGCCGCAGCAGTTTATTCCGTTCAACACGGTCGCCGGTAGCCAAATCAATAATCATCTGGGAATAGGTCTCGAAAGAGCCAATGCCGTAAATACAGGACACACTCGCTACTATGACTACATCATCATGCTCCAGAAGTGCACGCGTGGCGGAGTGACGCATCCTGTCAATCTGCTCGTTAATAGAGGCATCCTTTTCTATATAAGTGTCCGAACGTGGCACGTAGGCCTCAGGCTGATAGTAGTCATAGTAAGACACGAAATATTCGACGGAATTTTCGGGGAAAAACTCTGTCATCTCCCCGTATAGTTGTGCAGCAAGAGTTTTGTTGGGAGCAAGGATCAAACTTGGACGCTGGGATTTCTGGATCACGTGCGCCATCGTGAACGTTTTTCCAGATCCAGTTACCCCAAGCAGTACTTGATCACGTTCGCCACGTACAAGGCCCTCCATAAGTGCCGCAATGGCAGACGGCTGGTCTCCGGACGGAGAAAAATCTGAATGGATCTCAAATTGCCGCGTCATCATTGTAGAGTTCTGTTGAGTCGTGGCTAGCATCCTTCACACAATCTCTTTGTTTCTAAACAACGTGCGGCTAGGTTCATTTTTGGCCAGTCCCTGCAAGAGACTCGTAGTGCTACTCGCCCGACCCGCTAATTCGACTGGCCCCAATTTTCGGACGTTGCACGCTCACGAATCCGTTCCATGGCACGTTGAATGTTTTCAGCGCTGTTGGCATACGAGAATCTCATATACCCTTCTCCATAAGCACCAAAACTTGTCCCAGCGACTGCTGCAATGCCCAGTTCATCCAACATAAACGCTTCCATTTGCTTCGCGGTGAGCCCGGTGCCAGAGATATTAGGCATTGTGTAGAACGCGCCCTGCGGCAAAATCGAAGTGAAACCAGGGATTGTATTAGTTTCCTGTACGATCAATTTGCGACGCTCATCAAATGCCTTAGCCATTTCGATGACAGAGTTCTGAGGGCCCATCAGAGCCGCGATCGCAGCAAATTGAGTTGCGGCGTTCGTACAAGACACGGAGTTAATATTAAGGCGAGTCACTAGATCGACCAAGGGCATCGGCCACACGCCATATCCGATTCGCCATCCGGTCATAGCGTAAGTCTTACTCCAACCATCTAGAATGATTAGTCGATCACGTAATGACTCATACTCCAAAAGCGACACAAACTCCGCGCCTTCATACAGCAAACGGGAATAAATTTCGTCCGAAAGGACCACGACCTCTGGATGCGCCTCCAGTCCACGCACCAGTCGGTCGAACTGGTTACGCGGCACAACACCCCCGGTCGGATTCGCCGGGCTATTGAGTATTAACAACCGGGTCGCTGGTGTAACTTTGTCCAGAACTTCATCAGCATCGAAGGCAAACTGATTCGACTCGCGCAACGGGATGGGCACGGCTTTGGCACCAGAGAAATTAATGACAGACTCGTAAATAGGAAAACCCGGGTTCGGGTACATAATTTCAGCACCAGGTTCGCCAAACAGCAATATCGCGTACCACATCGTAACCTTTCCACCCGGCACGATGACTACTTGATCAGGGTTGACCTCTACGCCCCTAAATTTAGCTATATCGGCAGCGACGGCCTCGCGTAAGCTCAGGATACCATTACCCGGCGTATAGCCGTGGTGGCCGTCCGTCAGGGCCTGTTTCGCGGCATCGACGATATGCGCCGGAGTGTGAAAATCTGGCTGGCCAATCCCCAAATTGATGATGTCGTGGCCTTGTGCCTCAAG
>CAZSYW010000005.1:0-29370 GCA_964611315.1 uncultured Rhodospirillaceae bacterium | reverse complement strand
GAAAATCTGGCTGGCCAATCCCCAAATTGATGATGTCGTGGCCTTGTGCCTCAAGGGCTTTAGCCCGAGCCAAGAGCTCAAATGCGCTTTCAGTACCGAGCCTGGCAAGTCCTGCCGCGAGTTTCAAAAGTCCCTCCCTTTTTCAACAAAATGAACGTCAAAATCGTGATTATGCGTCAGGCAAAAAATCACTGCAATCAGTGCCGTTTAACGTTGCATAAACAGGCTTGGCCATCGTAGCTTTCCCTTACATGGATTTTCAGAGACACACTATGCCGATTCTTGCCGAAACCTTAAGTCGGATCAAACCTTCGCCTACCATGGCTGTAACTGCGCTCGCGCGTGAGCTTAAAGCTGCCGGCGAGGATGTGATTGGTCTTGGGGCGGGAGAGCCAGATTTTGACACTCCTGAACATATCAAGGAAGCTGCCATAACAGCAATGCGTAACGGTGAGACCAAGTACACTGCGGTTGACGGAACTACCGAGCTTAAGGAAGCCGTGCGCGCAAAATTCAAGCGCGACAACGCACTCGAATATGGACCTGAACAAATAAATGTAGGGGTTGGCGGCAAACACGTTATGTACAATGCACTTGTTGCAACCCTAAATCCAGGAGACGAGGTAGTTATTCCAACCCCATACTGGGTTTCTTATCCGGACATGGTGTTACTTGCGGGCGGTGAACCCGTGGCCGTAGACACCGATAGTGAATCTGGGTTCCGGCTGGCGCCCGAGGACCTTGAACGAGCCATCACACCTAAGACAAAATGGTTGATACTAAACTCACCATCTAACCCTTCTGGCACAGCATACGACGCACGTGAATTGAAGGCTTTGACCGAGGTTTTATTGCGCCATCCGCAAGTTTGGGTGCTCTCCGACGATATTTACGAAAAAGTCGTCTACAATAATTTCCTGTTCACGACTCCAGCTCAAATTGAACCGGCACTTTATGATCGCACCTTGACTGTAAACGGGGTTTCCAAAGCGTATGCCATGACCGGCTGGCGAATTGGTTTTGCTGGAGGACCAAAAGAGTTGATCAGGGCGATGGCCAAGGTGCAATCCCACAGCACATCAAATCCATCTTCTATCTCGCAAGCCGCATCAATAGCAGCACTAAACGGCGATCAGACCTTTATAAAGGCCCGGAACGAAGCATTTAAGAAGCGAAGAGACACGGTCGTTTCAATGCTAAACGAGGCCGATGGCATCACGTGCCGAACACCCGAGGGCGCGTTTTATGTGTATCCGAGTTGTGCAGGAGTGATCGGAAAAAAAACTCCTTCCGGAACAAAAATCGAAACCGACGAAAGCTTTGCAACATATCTACTTGAATCTGTTGGTGTCGCCGTGGTTTTTGGAGAAGCCTTCGGTTTAGGGCCTCATTTTCGTATTTCATATGCTACTTCAGACGAACTACTCAAAGAGGCATGCCAGCGTATCCAGACAGCCTGTAGTGCGCTAATCTAGAAAGATGGATCAGGATTCCCCAATAACTATTGCCTATTCGGCTTGTCCGCACGACTGCCCAAGCACTTGCGCCCTAGAAGTAGAGTTGCTCGACCAGTATCGTGTGGGACGAGTGCGCGGCGCGCGTGCAAATAGTTACACCTCAGGTGTGGTTTGCGCCAAAGTTGCGCGTTACGCAGAGCGAACCCACCACCCGGACCGACTAATCCGCCCAATGCGTCGTATCGGCGAAAAAGGCTCAGGCGAGTTCGAAGCAATCGCCTGGAGCGACGCTCTTGATGAAGTCGCGGATGCATTTTTAAAAGCATCCCAAAAACATGGCCCGGAAGCGATCTGGCCCTACTATTATGCTGGGACCATGGGTCTACTGCAACGCGACGGAATAAACCGTTTGCGGCACACCATGAAGTATTCAGGCCAGCATAGCACCATTTGTGTGACTCTTGTCCGAGCCGGGTGGCACGCAGCGGTCGGAGCATTTCGTGGCCCCGACCCGAGGGAAATGGCTGAGTCAGACCTCATCGTCTCTTGGGGAGGAAATCCAGCCTCGACTCAGGTCAACGTCATGACCCACATCCAGAAAGCGAGGAAAGCACGCAATGCTAAGCTCGTGGTGGTGGACCCCTATCAAACCCGTACCGCACAGGTCGCGGATATGCATTTAGCGGTCAAACCAGGAACAGATGGAGCCCTCGCATGTGCAGTAATGCACGTGCTGTTTCGAGATGGGCTTGCTGACCGTGACTACATGGTGAAATTTGCAGATTGTCCCGACCTGCTGGAGGCTCACCTGAAAAGCCGAACTCCAGAATGGGCGGCTAAAATTACAGGTTTGAATGCTTCGGAAATAGAGACGTTTGCCAAATTATATGGCCAGACCAAGCACAGCTACATCCGCGTTGGCTACGGTTTTTCTCGCTCTCGCAATGGTGCAATCAACACCCATGCGGTTACTTGCCTGCCAACGGTGACAGGTGCCTGGATCCATCGAGGCGGAGGTGCCTTTTACACGAATGGCGACATTTATTCCTGGGATAAGACCCTAATAGAGGGGTTAGACGCCCTGGATCCTTCGGTTCGGATGCTGGATCAATGCCGGATTGGGCCTATCCTAACCGGCGACGCAACCGATTTAGGAGACGGCCCGCCGGTGACTGCAATGCTTGTGCAGAACACCAACCCGGCCGTGGTAGCACCAGACTCAACAAAGGTACGGGAAGGATTGTTGCGAGAAGATCTATTTTTCTGCGTACATGAGCAGTTCATGACGGATACAGCCGCTTACGCTGACATTTTGTTACCCGCCACCACCTTTCTGGAGCATCACGACGTGTATCAGGCTGGCGGTCATCAACACATAACTTTAGGCCCCAAATTAATCGAACCTATAGGTCAGTCTAAGTCAAATCACGAAGTGATTTGTGGCTTGGCCGAGCGCCTTGGCGCGAAACATCAGGGTTTTGAAATGAGTGAGTGGGAGATCATCGATGAAACTCTGAGGAAGTCGGGTTGGGGTAGCGCCGACGCATTGCGTGAGAAACGTTGGATCGATTGCCAACCCTCATTTGAAGAGTCGCATTTTTTAAACGGTTTTCCATTCCCGGATGGTAAATTTAAGTTTGCTCCTGACTGGACCTTAGAGGGCCCAAATCACAAGGATCTACCTACTCTCCCAGACCATGTAGATTTGGTTGAAGCCGCGGATGATGTGCATCCGTTCCGGCTCGTTACGGCGCCGTCCCATAACTACCTCAATACTTCTTTCACGGAGACTGAAACGTCGATTGCTAAAGAAACACGCCCGACCATTAAAATATGCAATACCGACTCAACTCTTCTCGACCTAACCGAGGGATGTAAGGTACGGGTTGGGAACCAACGTGGCGAAATCATCGTCCATGTCGAAATTGCTCCCCGCCAACAACCGGGCGTCGTGGTCATCGAAGGCATTTGGCCCAATCATGCATTTGAGAATGGCCTCGGCGTCAACACCCTTATTGGCGCCGATGCAGGCCCACCAAATGGTGGAGGCGTATTTCACGACGCAGCTGTGTGGATCCAACGCGTCTAGCTCCAGGCTGCGTAACAAAAGCAACAGCGACGTCGCAGTCACCACGACATCTGCACCAAATGATAAATGAACTGATATGCTCATAAGAACGCCACCGAACTGGTCTTTGCCCGAGCACAAAGCAACACCCGAGAATGTCTTTTGGAATCGTCGGGAGTTCTTGAAACATGCGGAAGCAGGAGCAATTTTGGCCGCGATAGGCACTATCTTCGACAAAGATGGTTACGTTTCTAAAGCATTTGCGGCAGAGGAGTCGATTGCTGACCTTTTCCCAGCTCCTACCAATGAACGGTATGTATTGGATCGCCCGTTAACACCTGAACGCCTAGTGACTACGTACAATAATTTCTTCGAATTTGGCTCCCACAAAAATGTTTGGAAAAGTGCCATGCAACTACCACTGCGTCCGTGGCAAGTGCGCTTGGATGGTCTGGTAGAAAAACAAGTCACGCTTGGGATCGATGATTTACTTCGGCAAGTGGATCTGGAGGAACGTTTGCTACGCCATCGTTGCGTCGAAGCTTGGTCTATCGCGGTTCCCTGGACGGGATTCCCATTAAAATCGCTGATCGAAATTGCTAGACCGCTGGGTGACGCAAAATATTTAAAGATGTCTGGCTTTCACATGCCAGATATTGCCCCAGGTCAGAAACAAACCTGGTTGCCATGGCCCTACGTAGAAGGGCTAACAATCCAAGAGGCAGTTAATGAGTTGGCGATGATTGTAGTGGGCGCCTATGGAAAGCCCTTACCTCATCAAAACGGAGCGCCGCTCAGATTGATCATTCCCTGGAAATATGGTTTTAAATCTATCAAATCGATACAAAGCTTTACGTTCACAGATGAGCGGCCTGTGAGTTTTTGGCAAGAGATTGCGGGCAAAGAGTATGGCTTTTGGGCGAACGTCAACCCGAAAATACCACACCCCCGTTGGAGTCAGGCTACAGAAAAAGTGCTGGGTACAAACGAGCGGATCCCAACTCAAATCTATAACGGATATGCTGAATTTGTTGCTCATTTGTACGAAGGCCTAGAAAAAGAAAACCTTTACATGTGACCGTTGTTGCCGAGACAAAAACAATGTTTCCAGTGAAACCAGCCCTAGTAATTTTTGATTGTGACGGCGTATTGGTGAATTCAGAACCACTCGCCAACCGCATCTTGGCTGAAGCACTAACCTCTGAAGGCTATGCTTGCAGTTTCGAAGAATCTGTCGAACATTTTCTCGGCCGAGATCTCCCGACGATTATTCGAGAGGTAGAAGACAGCTTCGGACAAAAGCTTTCGGAGGGGTTTTTTGAGAACCTTCGTGCTGACACGTACGCGGCTTTCCGCAAACACCTCCAACCCGTCCCCGGCATTGACTCCGCGCTAGGTTACATCGCGTGCCCAAAGTGTGTCGCCTCGTCAGGGCCTCCCGAAAAAATAAGACTATCGTTGGGTTTGACCGGGCTCCGTCATCACTTCGGAGAAGCACTGTTCAGCGCCACCCAAGTCTCCCGGGGAAAGCCACACCCTGATTTATTTTTATATGCAAGCCGTTACTTCGACGTCCAACCGAAGGATTGCGTGGTTGTTGAGGATAGCGTGCCTGGGGTGCTTGGTGCGAGAGCGGCGGGTATGTCAGTGCTTGGGTACGCAGGAGGTGACTATGTTGCGCCGGGTCATTGCGAGTCGCTGATGGAGGCGGGGGCAAAAACGTTCTCCAAAATGGATGCCTTACCTGATTTGCTGGAAGCCCTTTTCAAATGAATTCATTGGGAGAGAGACCTTCAATTCAACAACCCTCCATTCTGCGCAGCGTGGAGCAAAACAGTGGGGATACCTTTGGAACAGCACACGGCCGGCGTTGCCTTCATCGACGGTGCCTACCAACCAATTAGCGAGGCACGCATTCCATTATTGGACTGGGGGTTCTTACGTTCTGATGCTAACCAGGACACGGTGTCCGTTTGGAAAGGGCTTTTTTTTAGGCTGGAGGATCATCTCGATAGATTTGAGAACAATGTTGCTAAGCTAAAAATGCGCTGTCCATACAAACGTGATGAAATTCGTGCGATAGCGAATGAATGTGTGTGGCGCGCCGGTTTCGAAAACGCTTACTTCCAAATGATCATGACGCGGGGCGTCCCCGCGCCCGGAACTCGAGATCCTCGAAGTTGCGACAATCGGTTTTATGCCTTTTGCATTCCATATGTCTGGGTTGCTACCCCGGAACAACAAGACAAAGGCCTACACCTGACAGTAAGTTCGATTTGTCGAATACCCCCCGAGTCCGTTGATCCAACACTAAAACACTACCACTGGTTGGATTTTGAAATGGGGTTGCTCGAGGCGTACGACCGTGGAGGTGACACAGTCGTTCTCGTTGACAGGAATGGACACATCACTGAGGGGCCCGGGTTTAATCTTTTTTTTGTAAAAGACGGGAAAGTATCCACGCCAGCTAGCGGTGTCCTAAACGGCATGACTCGCCGCACTGTTCTTGAGCTATGCGCAGAAATAGATGTGCTTTGCGAACCACAGTCGATTTTGGCTGCGCAACTAACAAATGGTGACGAAGTTTTTTTATCGTCCACGGCCGGCGGCGTGATTCCGATCACCACAGTAGATAATAAAGTTGTCGGAGATGGAATGCCGGGCCCTGTTACCCAGCAGCTAAGGACCCTATATTGGGAAAAACGTGAGTCGGGTTGGCACGGAACACGTGTAAAAGCACCAGGCGAATAAATGTCGAGCGAGAGCGCTCAAAACGATGTTTCTCTCACTTTACGCAACAAAAAGTCTCGAAATACTGTGATGCGCTGAGAGTCTTTAAGCTCAGAGGGGTAAACAAAGTAGGCATCCGCGGACGGGATCTCAAGCCCGTCCAATATCCGCACGAGGTGCCGCTCTTGATCCGACAAAAATAATGGGAGGGTGGCAATTCCGAACCCATTTTGCACTGAACGTAGCATGCCGTAGAGATTGTTAACCGTTAAAGAGGGTTCGAAGTCAGGCATTTTGGTCTGGATCTCGTTTACTAACCAGTTATGGCCAACAAACGGCGATGGCATGTCCAAACCAAAGCTGATCACGCGATGTTGCGTCAACTCCTCGATGCTCGCAGGTGTCCCAAATCGATTCAGATACGATGGGGCGGCGTAAATGCCTAAATGCCCGGTAAAAAGATGTCTCTGTATCAGCTCAGGCTGAGTCGGCGGCTGAACTCGAACAGCCACATCCGCTTCCCGCATTGTTAAATCGAGCTCTACATCGGCAACCAACAGACTCACTGTTATATCGGGGTATAAGTCTAAAAATTCCCCAAGTTGTTCCGTTAACCATAATGACCCGAACCCGACGGTGGTAGTAATACGTAAAGGTCCCTTGGGATGCTCTTTGCTTTCCGTTAATCTCGCTTCTGTCATCGCGAGCTTCGCAAAAACGTCATGCACAGTTTGGAATAACACCTCGCCTTGCTCTGTCAAAAGCAAACCCCGTGCGTGCCGATGGAACAGGGTTAGTTTAAGTGATTCTTCAAGCCCACGAATTTGTCGACTGACTGCAGACTGACTTAAATTCAGTATACCACCAGCTCGAGTGAAACTTCCCGTCTCCGCAACGACATGAAAAATTCTTAGCTTGTCCCAGTTCATTTTTTGCAGTCTATGACCCCACCTTGAGCCCCACCTTCGTCTACAAATTCCTCATTAAAATCAACTTATTCAGCCGCTTCTGCGGCACCAGATGATATCAAATACTTCTCCGCAGCAAGTGCCGCCATGCATCCGGAACCCGCTGCAGTCACTGCCTGTCGATAAACTTTGTCCTGAACATCCCCCGCCGCGAAAACCCCCAAAACATTGGTTTCCGTACTACCAGGGACAGTCTTTATGTACCCCTCTTCGTCCATTTCGAGACAACCGTCGAACAAAGCCGTATTGGGCGTGTGGCCTATGGCTACGAATAACCCGTCTACTGGGATTTTACGCACGGAATCATCGAGAGTGTTTCTAAGCTGGACTCCCGTAACGGCGAGCGGGCTAACCTCACCTAGGACTTTCTCCACACGGTGGTTCCAAATTAACTCGATTCTATCGTTGTTAAACAGCCGTTCCTGCAAAATCTTTTCCGCGCGTAACTCATCGCGACGATGAATTAGCCATACCTTAGACGCAAATTTCGTAAGAAACAGGGCTTCCTCCACCGCGGTATTACCGCCCCCGACAACTGCCACCGTCTTCTCGCGGAAAAAAAACCCGTCGCACGTAGCGCAAGCCGACACCCCGAATCCCCGGAACTGTTCCTCACTTTCTAGCCCGAGCCAGCGAGCTTCCGCCCCAGTGGAGATAATTACACTCTCACCACGGTAGATAGCGCCCGAATCTCCAATACAATGAAATGGGCGTCGTTTGAAGTCGACCTCCGTGATTATGTCAGAAACCATGTCAGTACCCACAGAAATAGCTTGCTTACGCATTTGTTCCATCAACCAAGGGCCCTGAACCACATCTGCAAACCCAGGATAATTTTCGACATCTGTGGTGATTGTCATCTGCCCGCCTGGTTGCAACCCTGCAACTAGGGCGGGCTTTAAGTTCGCCCGCGCAGCATAAATCGCGGCCGTAAGGCCCGCCGGGCCGGAGCCGAGTATCAAGACCTTGCTAAACTTCGAAGTACCCATCAAATCACCGAACGGAAAAGTGCGCAGATCCCCACATATTTATACCTTCGACGACAAAAGTGCAGCGAGTAATCAAAAGACGCTAACGTGTTTCGCCACCGGTAAAACCCTGCCCCCCTTCTTTCTACCCATGGTAGAAGCACTGTGCAACGAAGCAACGTGACGTAGGACACTAGTTGTTGGTTTTTTGGGCCCCCAGAGACTGCGCTTTGGCGTAAGCCCAATTATATTCGCGAATGCGCATCATTCTCATTGACTTTAAGTCTCATTCGCATAATATTAAGCTCACTGATTTGTTCCAATCGGAAACATGACGTGATCAAACTCCCTTTGATCTAACGATCTAACTGCGTGAGCTGAGCGTGAGCCCAGCTCACGCTTTTTTGCCACCCGGTGTGTAGTGGTCTAATTGTCACCGGCCGGCAGCGTCACGTTAAAAAAACGCCAGATACCTATTTTAGAGTCACTGCGAAAGATGTACGCACCCGTCGCTAAGAAGTTACTTAGATAGGATCTAGGCTCACATCATCGAAAAACTATTTAATTAGACCGGAACCGACAATTTCTGTCCTCAGCAGGGCTTGACCAAACTTTTGTCTCACCGACAATGAGCTAATGGTTTTGCTAAACTTAATCTGGCCTATTATCTCCACAATTCTATTCGGCGCACCCATTCTGATCCTATGGGCCTACCCAGCGATAGCGGAGGCAGTTGCCGATTATACCCCAGCGAAAGAACGTGCCTGGGAACACGTCCAAACAGTACTGATGTCATCTGAATATGGCGGGCGCTCTGGGGTAATCGAACGTTGGGTCAATTCACCCTCCATTAGCATCGTGGGCGCTTCACGGCCAGACGAATTGTTCCTTCGGGAGTTGATTTCAAACTGGAATGAAATTCTTGGTGAAAGCCCAGTTCAATTACGACACAGCGAGGAACCTCAAGCAGACATTGGTGTTGTTTTCTCTGAACGAGCAAACTTTGCTGTAATTTCGGGCATGTATGGCTTTCAGATAGTCGAGGGCGGGGTCGGATTCGCAGGAATGCTGGTCGACCATCGACACCATACTCGAATGGCTCTCGTTTTAATTGATAAGTCGCTACCGGACCAAGAACGCCGGGCCACCATCGCTCAGGAGCTATACCACACTCTTGGACCGGTTAACGATTCGCCGTATTTTCCCTCTAGTGTATTATTCGAAGACAGGGACACACCATCAACCGCGACAGAGCTCGCGCTGGTTGATCGGAAATTACTTAAACTTCTATATCTGCATCTTGAGCCAGGAGACCGACAGCCCGAAATGCAGGATGCGTTCGACGAATTTTGGGATGGTTTAGAATAATCACACGTTAGAGTAGCGTGCTGCATAGTGAACTGAAGAGAAACGAGGTGGATAACGGAGGATGACGAACACAAAGTCACCCGGCGTTTCCAGCGGATACTGGAGAAATCTAACAACCACCGATTTGTCCGACATAGACCCCGCACGGACAATTGCAGTGTTACCTGTGGCCGCCATTGAGCAACATGGGCCTCACCTGCCACTTGATACCGACGCCTGTATTAATGAGGCGCTGGTCAACAGACTGTTATCTAAAACGCATGTCGACATGACGCTTTTAGCACTTCCAATCATGTCGGTTGGCGAGAGCACAGAACATGGTGACTTCCCCGGCACATTAATGGCGAGCGCCGAGACTCTAATCAAACTCTGGACCGAGGTTGGGAAACAAGTATCTAAAACGGGAATCCAAAAACTGTTGATTCTCAATACCCATGGAGGCCAACCCGAAATTGTCACCATTGTCGCTCAGCGACTCCGCGCATACAGGCAAATGTTAGTAGTAGGAGTAAACACTTTTGAACTAGGCACGCCGCCTGGCTTGTTTAGCGAGGATGAATTACATTATGGCGTGCATGCCGGGGAAATAGAAACTTCAATGATGCTTCACCTGCGTCCTGAGTCAGTCCGTATGCAGTTTGCAAAAAACTTTGAGCCGGCCTCAGTAAGTATGGCCAAGACCTACCAACGACTGGGGCCCCACGGACCGGCACGATTTGCCTGGCAAACACAAGATCTACATAAAGCTGGCGCCTGCGGGAATGCAGCTAGTGCAGATGCCGAACGCGGATCAACTTTGATAACACATATGGTTAACGAACTGATAGTTGTTCTAAAAGATATGGCGCGATTTCCGCTAACCAACTTGCACCATGAATGCTGAACACATCATCGATGTCGACACCGCATGGAAAGTAGTTCGTGATTACCCTTCTGGCAAAACTTCTAATTTGATAAGAATCGATGCTTCAGGTTTATGGCACTGCGCGCAGGCTACCTCCGATGAAGCCACTCACTTACTCAATATCTATGCACCCCTAGTTGTTGCACCAAAAACTTCTGGACGAATAGTGGCTCACCTTGGTCAAACTCTGGACGGATTTATTTCAACCAAAACGGGCGCTTCACACTACGTTACGGGTCCTGAGAATATTGTGCATCTCCATAGAATGCGCGCATTATCGGACGCAGTTCTTGTGGGGGCGAATACCGTCTCTCATGATGACCCGAAACTCACGACACGCCTCGTCCCCGGCAACAATCCAGTTAGAGTTGTAATCGATCCTGACCGACGGCTCCAACCTGACAAAAACTTATTTACAGACCCTTCCGCGCAAACGCTGGTGCTCTGCACCCCTCATGACAACACCAAATCAAACGGCCTCGCAAACCACGTAGAGATCGTAGAAGTGCCTACACAGACACATGATATCCCGGTACAAGCTTGTCTTAAGGCACTTCGAGCGCGGGGCCTTAAGCGTCTTTTCATAGAGGGTGGCGGCGACACAGTGTCCCGCTTCGTTAAAGCTGAAGTAGTTGATCACCTCCAAATTACCGTGGCTCCTGTTCTTTTCGGAGATGGCCGACCCGGTCTACGGGTACCCCCCGTTGCGACACCAGACCAAGCTTTGCGTCCGAGCTGTCGGCAGTTTAAGCTGGGAAGCGACGTTCTGTTCGACTGCAAACTGTCTCGCGCCTTTACTTAGTTTGATGTTGAGGCAGCCAGAAACGTAGCAATCACTGTTCGGGCCAGGCCCAAAGGTCAACATGGCCTACTTTGAGGCTTGATTGATCGGCTTGGATGGCATCCAACCTAAATTTGCGCCAGGACAAAGCTTTCTCTGCATTTGCCCGACTTTCGTCTCTGGCCAGTTGGCTCCAACCCCTAACCAACGCCGCCTGCAAAACACCACTACTGGGATTAAGCAACCACGGACTGGGTGCGGTTAAGTATTTGTAACCCACTGCCGCCAGTTCTTTGAGCAACACTCCCACGGCCCCCGAGCCTAGTGCCGGCCCAAGACCTTTATCGTTCCGCTGGTGTCGGTTAATCACAGCACAGACGGCGATATCGTCGGGATGGGAAGGAGTAAAATAGAAGTGACCGTCATAGGTGAGGCACGCATAGAGGGTAGCACCTGTTTTGGAGGTCCAGCGTGCCAAATCTCTACACCAAGCGGCGGAGGCCAGATCAAGAAGCGCGGACGCGGTAACTAAGTCCACAACAGGCGCAATATTGTTAAAACCACCCGCCAAATCTCTTTCCTCGAAAATGATTTTATAATCGGCATTCTCGCCCTTTGCCCGCCAACAACTTGAGCCCTTATGCACGGAAAGGCCCCTGAGAGCGACCCATGCATCAAGACGCGTATTGGCTGCTTCCAAAAGGGCGCTGGATTGGTCAACTAACCGCCACGTCTGCCGTGTTGAAATTAGTGGTGCGAGCGCCCGCAAACAACTCCCTGTTCCGGCTCCGAGGTCAACCACCGAAATATGCGCATGAAGACCCGACCACTCAACGACCCGGGCGATCAACTCAGGTGCACGCGCCGCCATATCAGCAGACTCACGAAGAGCAAGCCACTCGGCAGAGAAATTGCTCACGTCGCTGCCCAGGATCGGACCTCATCCGCCATATCGTGTATGGCAATCTCCCATGACCTTTGGCGCAGCCGGGATCCTCTGGCTCCGGCTTTTAATTTTCCCCGAAGCCTGGGTTCCCCAAAAAAACGCCTAAGTGCCGACGTTAGAGCCGCGACATTGCCCGGAGGAACTAACAAGCCAGCACGAGATGGAACGGTATCCACAATAGCGCCGGCGCCGGTTGCGATTATCGGCACACCACGCGCCAATGCCTCTGTCAATGCCATGCCATATCCTTCGTAATGTGAGGCCAGCACGAACAAGTCTGAGAGGTGATATTCTTGTGCCAAACTCGATTGGCTGACCACACCCCGGAATGTGACACGATCGTCAAGCCCGAGCCTGCTGACACAATTGTAAACACGAGCCGTGGTTAAGGCGTCTCTCTCTAAATCCCCGACACACGATAGGCTCCAAGACCGGTTACGGAGCGGCGCTAACGCATTTAGCAGCAATTCATGCCCTTTACGCGGCGTCAAGGTTCCAACACAGATAAGTTTTGTGTTACCCGAGCCTGAACCTATCGCAAATGGTGCCGAGTCAACTCCAGGTTCGACCACACCTGTCCTACTTGGATCAACACCATAATCCGAAACCAGCGCATCAGCCGTTGTCGAGCTTGTAACCACCACACGAGCACACTTTCCCAATACGTGTCTCTCCTGAGCTTTGAACAGAGATTTCTGGAGGGCACTAATACCAGCCTCCTCAGCGAGCGGATGGTGAATCAATGCCATCAGCACCAGACGGTCCGAGTGCTGCTCTATCAGCTTCATTAGCGGTGCTAACGCAAGTCCGTCAATAACAACAAACCCGTTGTCTGGGATATTGCTGATTATTTTGGAGGCGTGTTGCATCGCATCCACTTTGGGAAAAGGAAAACCGTCCCGCAGCGCATGCCGACCAATCCTCCAACCCAACCTCGACAAGCCGTTGACAATCCGCTTATCAAAAATAAAACCACCCGTCAGGGTGTCGGGGTCACCGGGGAAAATAAAATGAAAGTCATACACTTTAGTTAACCGAGATTTAATGAAAGGTGGCTCGATTAAGCGATCGAAACTGCAAAGGCACTACGATTCCCCATCACCTGTTAAATTCAGGTCTCCCTCGTAGCGCGCCCAGGCAACATGTGATTCATGGAGGGTTACCGACATTTTAGTTAGGCCAGGCGCATCATCCCCGAGGGCGCCAGCACCAATGCATTGGGATATTCGATCGAAAATCACTCCTGCCAACATTTCTGTGGTGGTATTCACGCCGGAAAAAGATGGTTCATCATCAAGATTGCGATAATTAAGTTCGTCTAATACTCGGCGCAAAACCTCACCGGCCAACCCAATATCGACTACTAAACCGTTCTGGTCGAGCACTGCTCTCTGAAACATGACATCAACCACGTACGTTGCACCGTGCAACCTCTGTGCAGGCCCAAACACTTTTCCGTTGAAGCTATGCGCAACCATGAAGTGATCCCGTACCGATAAGCTGTACATTATTCACTCTCCTTGCTTGCCAAAAAATCAGCGTCCGCACCAGGGTACACAACCCGATGACACAATTCGCTGTTTGACTCCATTGCCAATCGTTCCATTGTCATGGGCAAGTCCCCGAATCGACTCTGGCCGGAAAGCAAAACATCAAGCACATCGTCAGCAAGAAGGGCCAATGCCAATGCCAACCTCCGACGATTGCTCCAACGTGGGCGCTGCGTCGCTCCCACTGCCCCCACCTGTGACGATCTCAGCGTTATCCGTTTCGAGTGAAAAGACTCACCCAGAGATAAAGGAACAGTCCGCGCACCAAACCAACTCATCTCCAAAACCGTAGCCTCAAAACCTGCAAACTGGAGTGCTGCATTTAAACCCTCCGGGGCCCCAGAGGCGTGTATTACCAAATCTGCCTCACCCGCCACAGAATTAGTCTCAGCAAACTGGGCCCCAAGTGCATCGGCAACCGCCGCTTTGTCAGGGTTAGTATCGACCAATTGCACTTCTACACCCGGGATTCGGCCCGCCAAATAAGCCATTAAACATCCAACTACGCCAGCACCCACTACGATGACTTTGCTGCCGATTGCCGGTGGCGCATCCCAGAACCCGTTGATTGCGGTTTCCATATTAGCGGCCAACACAGCACGAGCGGCGGGAACTTCTGCGGGAACCGGTACTGCGCTCTCAGCCGAAACGACATAACGATCTTGGTGGGGATAAAGACAAAACACGATGTGCCCGAGAAGATTTCTCGGCCCCACCTCGACCTTACCTACATTCGAATACCCATATTTAACGGGACCAGGGAAATGGCCCTCTTGGAACGGAGCGCGCATAGCCAGACGTTGGCTGGCGGGAACACTTCCACGAAAGACCAGTCGCTCTGTCCCCAGACTAATTCCACTAAAAAGAGTCCTAACCAAAATTTCGTCTGTTTTTGGGGTAGGTAGTCGCATTGCAACCAACTCACCTTTCCCCGGCTCTTGCACCCAAAACGCACGAGCATCATTTTGGCTGTTCACGGCTTGGCACCCTTATTTATTTAAGCTTTTCATCGACACTTGAGGACTTTACCACAGAAGCAAATGTTAGCTCTTCAATTGACTACAAAATCGGTAAGATGCTCGCTATCCCAAAACTAAATTGAGCCGCTTACTCAATATTGATGCATATCACTACCACTCGTTTACCTGCGCCAGCCCTCATGATGAGTACAGGTGCGCACATCGCCGTTGGCATGCTCGGGGTCATACTAGTTGGCCGAACTATTTCAGTGGAGTGGGGCTTACCTGCCCAATCTTTAATACAGGCCATCGCGATGTACGCGGTGATAAGTGTATTCGTATGCATTCAATTGCGAAACCACATGCCACAACGGCACTTCGGAGCAGCCAATTTCCTCACACTCATACGAGCCGTTATAGTATCGCTCTTTGCCGGAATAATTGGCCATTCCGCCATCATTCCTGAGATGGGCACCTGGTTGCTAGTTTACGTCGGCACTATAGCACTAGCACTGGACGGTATCGACGGCTGGATTGCTCGCCGACTTCGGCTCCACAGTTTATTCGGCGCGCGTTTCGATTTGGAAGTGGATGCCGCATTTATTTTTGTTTTGTCATTGCTGGTGTGGGACTTTGGGAAAGTTGGCGCATGGGTTCTGGCAGGCGGAGCTATGCGCTACCTATTCGTGTTGGGCGGCTGCGCCATACGGGCACTCCGACAACCCCTGCCACCAAGCCGACGTCGCCAAGTAACCTGTGTAATACAAACGGCGACGTTGTTATTTTCCCTGTCTCCTGATGTACAGCCCATTGTTGCCGGCAGCGCGAACGGAGTTGCATTAACCATCTTAATCATATCTTTTGGCCGCGACGTTAGTCTCTTGCTTGCTAACGAGCCCTCGGCAGGAACACACCCATGAAAACATTTTCTTATATCCGCATACTGACTTTCTGCACGTTAGTTCTGGCTTTAGCTCTCAGAACCGGAGCATCCCAACCTCAAGCAGCGCCTGCGGAGTACTTGATCGACCCGGAGCATTTCAGCATTGGTTTTCTGGTTGAACACATTGGATACGCCAAAATACTTGGCATGTTCCTTGAAGCAGAAGGTAGCTTCACCTTCGACGAAGAAAGATTGGCCCTGACAGAACTTCGGGTGGTAATCCAAACTGATAGTGTTTTCACAAATCATAAAAAAAGAGACAAGCATTTGCGGGGTGTTGATTTTTTGAATGCCCGAGAATTTCCAGAAATGATCTTCACGGGCGCTTCCAGCGAGAAAAAGGGTGCGCGTACCGGAACCGTAAATGGCCTTTTGACGTTACTCGGAAAAACATTACCACTGGATCTAGACGTGACCTGGAATAAAAGCGGCATGTACCCGCTCGGCCACGAACGATACACCATCGGCATTTCAGCCCGGGGCGAGTTCCAAAGGAGCTCCTATGATATGAATTACGCAGTCTCTAACGGCTGGGTAGGAGACAAGATCGAGCTGATTATCGAATTTGAGGCAATCCGGCAACAGTAAATCCTGCGCCGCATCCGAATCGATAGAGCATGCTGAGTTTGTCAAAATTACTGGGAAGCGCCTTTGCCCTCCTCATACTAAACTTCTCACTTAGTTTTCACAATTATTGGCCTACGCCCTGGATCCGTCTAAAGCCGGAGCTATCGGTCGAAGCAGCAGCTATCGTTCTATTCATTGCCCTGCATAGCGCTTTTTTTGGACCCATCGCTGCACGGATGCGATATGCGGTTGCTGCATTACTTTTGGCCTTGGTTTTCGGTCGCTATTTAGAAGTGACCGCTCCTGCACTTTACGGTCGTACGATCAATCTTTATTGGGATGCAGAACACCTCCCACGCGTTCTCAAGATGATTGTAGAGGCCAGTGAAAACTGGGCGGTAGCCGCTGCCGCGTTAGCTTCTACGTTTTGTATCATCGTTTTATTTTTTGGGTTCGCCTGGGCAATAAATACACTTTCCCTGGCCACAAAACCCCGGATTCCTCGATTGTACCTGGCCAGCCTTGCGACAACGGTGTTAGCGCTTTATGCGGCAGGGATGTCTACTCACAGAATTACCAGCGAGCGTTGGTTCTCCATTCCCGTGGGCTGGACTTATGCCCGCCAAATTGCTTTTGTTCACGATGCTCTCATCGGAAAAATAATCACCAGCGAGCCTGCCACAAACCCACAACTAAGCTCAGACTTGGCCAGACTCAATAGTCGAGACATCTATCTAATTTTTCTTGAGTCCTATGGCGCAACCGTATTCGCCGATAGTGCACACGCCCAAAGACTGATCCCGTCCTTTAACAATTTGGAAAAAAGCGCAGGTGAACATGGATGGCAGGCGGTAAGCGCATTTTACCAAACCCCCACCTTTGGGGGGGCCTCATGGCTTTCACACTCCACTTTGATGACTGGTGCATGGGTCACTGAACAAAATCAGTATCAACTCTTGCTGACTGGTAACAGGCGCACCCTTGTCCAATATTTCAAAGAAGCCCGCTATAGGACGGTTGCTTTAATGCCGGGCTTGCGAATGGCATGGCCGGAGGGTGAGTTTTATGGCTACGACAAAATTTGGAATGCCGACTCACTCGACTATGAAGGACCTAGCTTCGGTTGGTGGAAAATTCCAGATCAATATAGCCTGGCTCGCTTTTACAACGAGGAAGCAACAACCAACGACCGACGCCCGCTATTCGGTTTCTTCGCAACCATTACCAGCCACATGCCATTTACCCCCACACCTCCCTATCAGCACGACTGGACTCGCCTACTATCTTCCACACCATACGATGAAGACATTACCCTCTTAACCGACAACTCCCCCCTCGACTGGAACAACTTGGGACCCGCTTACGCGAAGGCGATTGCATACGACCTCCACTTACTAAGTGATTTTCTGGCAATAACAGCCCATCAAGGACCTCTAATTATAGCACTTGGTGACCACCAACCGCCCTCTATAGTGGCCGGGGCAGATGCGCCCTGGATCGTGCCCATCCATATTTTTGCCCAGGAAACGGAACTCTTGGAACCATTTGCAAGCTCCGGTTTTCAAAAGGGACTGTACCCTAACGGCCCTGCAGTCGGTCGGCTAGATCAGTTACATGGGCTCATTTTGCAGGCACTAGATTCTGGCTGGCAGACAACACATCGTGAGTGAAACTTTGCAATCAAAGGCAGAGACGCCCAAGAAAAGGCCTCGAAACCCGCCCAGTGCAACATTGCGAAATAGTTTGTCTGTTTTTTTTGCTGTGCTGATAGCACTCGCGTTCTGGAGCACACTCCATCAAACCAAGGCGCCTTCCGATTGGACTGGCTCAATCGCTGGCATAGCCTACAGCCCATACCAGCGTTGGCACCAGCCAACTGGTTCACGGCCACAAGCCATCAATATTGCTCATGACATCCAACAGTTGAGCCAAATCACGACGTCACTCAGAACATATAGCATGCACGGCTACATGGATGCGTTGGCGACCTTAGCCGCGGATTCTGACGTGCGCCTTCTGACGGGTGCGTGGATTGGCGTCAACTCAAAGCACGATGAACGCGAACTTTCTTCTCTAATTACGCTCGCCCAAGCTCAAAAGAATGTCACACGCTTGTTGGTCGGCAACGAAGTACTGCTCAGAAACGCTCTTTCGCCCCACATGCTTCAAAAGCATATCAACGCAGTCCGTGCTGCCACCAAGAAACCTGTCAGTGCGGCTGAGCCATGGCACGTTTGGCTCGAATACCCGGACTTAGCTGAAACGGTAGACTTTCTTGCGGTCCACATCTTGCCGTATTGGGAAGGCGTTCATATAGATCAAGCCATTCCCTACATAGATCGTCGCCTAAAAGAGCTACAGATAGCCTATCCGAACAAGCCCATATTATTAGCAGAAGTTGGATGGCCGGCAGATGGAAAACCTATTGGCGCGGCGAAAGCATCTCGCATCAATCAAGCAAGTTTTGTGCGAACGTTTCTTGCCTACGCGGAGCAAAATAATACTGACTACGTGTTGCTTGAAGCCTATGACCAGCCTTGGAAAACATCAATAGAAGGCAAAGTTGGCGGTCACTGGGGTATTTTGGACTCCCACCGACGAGAAAAATGGCCCATGACTGGCTCGGTGGAAGAGTATCCGCATTGGCCGTACTGGGCATTTGGAGCCCTTCTACTAGGTGTCCTGATCCAAACAATTTATTTCCGCCACTCGCCTGACCTTTCCATTAAACGGGGCACATTAGTCGGGGTAAGTTTCCATGCGTGGTCAGCCGCAATGTTTTGGCTGCCAATCACGCTTATGCAACATTATTTAGGCAAATTTGATTTGATGGTGTGGGTGACTCTCATTGTTAGCCATTGTTTGCTTTATGCACTTTTTGCCTCTGATCTCGTCGAACTTGCCAATGTGAGGTGGCGCAAGCTGCGTCGGCAGTTTGACACTGTCACCTCGGTGCCCGCGGAAAACGCACCGTTCGTTTCTATACACCTACCGTGCAGCGACGAACCACCCGACATAGTACGCCGCACACTGATATCTTTATCTCAGCTCATTTACCCTAACTTCGAAGTAATCGTTATTAGTAATAACTGTTCTGACCAGAACCGTTGGCGTCCACTGGAGATCCAATGTGCACAACTTGGGCCACGTTTCCGTTTTATTCACCGCGATCAGTATCCAGGCTTTAAGGCGGGCGCTCTAAACCTAGCCCGGACTCTTGCCAACAAGGCGACCGAAATCGTGGCCGTAGTGGACAGCGACTACCTTGTTGATCCTGACTGGTTGAACACACTTATACCGTTATTTAAGGACACTAAAATCGCCCTGGTGCAAGCCCCGCAAGACCACCACTTACCTATCCACAATGGGTTTAAACGAGCTTGTTTCTGGGAATATGCTGGCTTTTTTCAGATAGGCATGTTGCAGCGTAACGAGGCCGACGCAATTATACAGCACGGAACCATGACTTTGATTCGATCCATAGCACTCGATGAGGTTGACGGTTGGGGCGAATGGTGCATCACGGAAGACGCCGAACTAGGCCTTCGACTTCTTGCCGCCGGCTGGCGCTCCGCCTACATTCCGCGGTCTTTCGGACGTGGATTACTACCTGACGAATTTCGCTCCTATAAAGAACAACGTTTTCGCTGGGTCTTCGGCGCCATGCAAATCCTTAAACGGCACGGACTCGCGCTGGTAGGCATTCGCCCCAGTCAGTTAAACATAGCGCAGCGCTACCATTTCATTGCCGGTTGGCTCCCATGGCTTGCAGACGCAGGTGGCTTCCTTTTTACCCTCTGCGCGTTGGTTTGGACTCTCGTAATGACAATCAAACCCGATCATTTCCCGCCACCCATACCGCTATTTTTAGCCCCAGTTTTAGTCCTTTTCATCGCAAAACATGTCCGTGTCCAATTGCTGTACTCAATGCGAATAGATTGTAAGTTCTTGGACCGATTGCGCGCCGCACTAGCTGGACTAGCCCTTGGCCATACGGTAGCGCGGGCTGTGCTCCTCGGACTGGCGACCAAAACCGCACCATTCAAACGTACTCCGAAGGGGGCGTCGCATGCGAGGCCACGCGAATCTTTTAAAATGGTAAGGACAGAAGGCGCCCTCTTTGTCGCAATCACAGCAGCATTTATAGCTTTTAGCGTCCGTTGCGACCTAAATGAAACTTCAGCTTTCCTTTGGCTTCTGGTTCTCTCGGTACAGGCTGTTCCCTACCTCGCAGCCTTGCTAATGGCAAGCATCGACGCCGCGGGAAGACGGCAAATCTCAACTCAAACCGCTACTGTTGACCATATCGCCGACGATGCGCACAGTGCCTGAAGCAAGGTAACGACAGCAACCACAGTTTGACAATGAAAGCCATTGCATGAAGGTGAACGGCAGTGAATACCGCACGATCTGGGTCGATCCTGATGGTTGGCGCGTTAAGATTATCGACCAGACGCGATTACCACACGATTTCGAGATCACCACACTTGCAACAACGGCGGATGCCGCCAAAGCTATTCGCACCATGATGGTGCGCGGCGCTCCGTTGATTGGCGCAACCGCTGCTTACGGTATATGCCTAGCCATGCGGGAAGATACCTCAGACACCGCGTTGAACTCCGCCTGCATTTCCCTTGAGCAAACTCGACCCACAGCTGTTAACCTTCGATGGGCACTCAATAGGATGCGACAAGCCCTGAAAGTGACAAAACAACACCGCCGTGTTGAAACCGCCTATTTGCAAGCTGCCGAAATTTGCGCTTTGGATATAGAAACCAATCAGTCCATTGGTCAACACGGCTTCAAAATTTTGCTAGAGATTGCTTCGCGCAAACCCGTCGGCACCCCAATTAACATTCTAACTCACTGCAATGCTGGATGGCTTGCAACTGTAGATTGGGGAACCGCGACCGCCCCTATATATGCGGCTCAGAAAGCCAGCTCGGCTGTCCACGTATGGGTTGACGAAACCCGGCCGCGCAACCAAGGCGCCTCGTTGACTGCTTTCGAACTTGGCCAACAGGGCGTTCCACACACGGTCATTGCCGACAATCTCGGTGGCCACCTAATGCAGCACGGAAAAGTCGACCTCTGCATCGTCGGCAGCGACCGCACAACCTCCAAAGGAGATGTGGCAAATAAGATCGGCACTTACCTAAAAGCACTTGCGGCAAAAGACAATAACGTGCCTTTCTATGTGGCGTTGCCATCGTCCACCATTGATTGGTCAATAGACGATGGATTAAACCAGATACCCATTGAGCAGCGCGCAACGGACGAGGTGACACACGTGACAGGCCGTGATGCAGCAGGAAACTCGACTACCGTCCAACTCACCCCGGACGGCACAGATGCCGCAAACTATGGGTTCGATGTGACACCAGCACGTCTGATTAGTGGGCTCATTACTGAACGTGGAGTCGCCGAAGCCTCCGGGTCGGGACTCGCGGCGCTCTTTCCAGAACACACCACGTATCCACACCGATAGTTCCAGAAAGAACAACAAACCAACGTTTTGCAGAGAAACGTCTAATTGTTTCTATTCAATATCACGAAAACCGCGTTCGCGCTCTATTGAGCGAACACTGGCGGGACGGGAAAACTCCTTCGGAGCCGCCTCTCCGGGGTGTCTCGCCCGACCTACGTCAGCGAAAAATTCCTCGAGGCCGGGCGGCGAAATTACCCACAACATAACTAAGTCATTTTTCGAATCGTTGATAATTTCGTGACGTGCACCAGGCCCCAGAAAGCATGTAGTGCCCTGACAGAGTGGATACTCCTCGCCTGAAGCTACGACCGTCCCGCTACCTTGAAAGCAAATCTGGATTTCAATCTGATCCGAATGTGAATGAGCTCTTATACGACCCCCCGCTGCAATCGTCTGGAATCCGACAGATAACGCATCGCAGCCAATATTCTCCGGACTCAGCTTGATTTCGCTATATCCATTTGCCGGCAGCGGCTGCCAATAAGAAGCGCCCTCTTCCGGTTGAACTACTACCGCATGCCCCCGAGCTGCCTCAACATTCATAGTTTCAAACCTCCCTAGCTGCACACCCACGCTTAACGTGGTTGCGATGAACTTTCATTCGTCCGTTGTCGGCCACACTCCTGGTTTTCCAGAGTCTGGCCAAGCTCCTGGACCACCAGACTCTTCGGCTGCCTCAGCAGGGTTTTTCTTAGGATCCCAAAATACCCCTATGAAACGACGCCCAGTAACCGAGTCTGACTCAGAGGAAAGTAACCATTTCAATGGCGCCTGCATAACTCCTGGCTGGATCATGCTTTTGCGAGAAAAGGGTAATTTCCCCAGCATGGGGGTGTCAGTTGCTCCCCCTGGGGTTAAGACGTTTACGGTTATGCCGGTACCCGAAAGCTCCTGCGCCCATATAACGGTGTTAGCTTCAAGGGCCGCCTTTGAAGGACCGTATGGGCAAAAGCCAGCCTTATACATGGTGTCCATACTAGTGGTTACGTTAACTATCCGACCCCACCCATTACCCATCAGGTAAGGAAGGGTTGCTTTTGCCATCAAAAAGGGTCCTTTCGTATTAATGTCAAAGAACAAATCCCACTCGTCTGAGGTAACCTCGTCAAATCGAATAGGGTTCAGCATATGATCATCGCGGACCAACACCATCCCAATACCCGCCGCATTGACCAACGCATCCACACGCCCAAACTGGCTGCCCACCGCTCCTACCGCGTCGTTGCAAGCGCTTTCTTCTGCGATATTTAAACAACACGGGAGGACCAAGTGCTCCCGATTTTCAGTTACTAATTCTGCCATTAGCTCATCAAGTTTTCGCTGGTCCTTGTCCAAGGCACCAACACCATAGCCCGCATCCAAAGCAGCCCGCACAAGCATGCGCCCTAGCCCACCAGCGGCACCCGTAACAATTGCAATCTTTCTACTTACAACCATTTCCGCCCATCCCGAGAACTACTCCAAATTCACGATAAATTGTTCGCTTGCGTATTCTTTTAGTGTTTCGAATCGACGCTTTCTAGCGGACTTCACCTTGCGTACCACAACGCCGCACATCACAGTAAATGCTATTTTTTTCAAAAACATAATACAGCGAAAATAGATGGTTGGAACTTCATATTGAGGCGGCAAAAAAATAAGCTGGGAGTTGGCCATCGTTACCTCACGAGACCAAATAACCTCTTCGCCGTAAGTGCTTAACAAAATTCGCAAGCCCCAAACAACTATTGCGCCCATCACCGCAAGGCTGGCGTTTACACTTTGGCTCTAATACTGTTTGCGAGTACTCATGGCTGGAAGGACACAAAAATGGCTGAGCAATTAAGTGGTGAGACCCGTGATGAACTTTTAAAAACCTTAAATGGGTGGACCAAGGCTGAAGGCCGTGACGCGATACACAAACGGTTTGAGTTCGCTGACTTTAATGATGCTTTTGCTTGGATGACACGCGTTGCAAAGGTAGCCGAGGAAATGGACCATCACCCGGAGTGGTTCAATGTGTACAATAAGGTGGATGTAACGCTTTCCACTCACGATGTTGGAGGCCTCAGCGAGCTGGACATTAGGTTGGCCAAACTTATGGATCAAACTTAAGATCCGGTACCCTATGCTAAATAAGATCCGTAACACTCCGTGGGGAGTATCGGTCGCTGGACTGGCTGGGCTGTTTGTTTTCTTCGTATTAGCGCTTGCAATAGCCTTCGGCTCACCAACATTGGCCATCAATGCATACCTTCAATTAATTCATTTCGGTGTGTTGATCCTAACGTTCGTTGGAGCTGTTCACTGGGGGCTGGCAATTAATGCCAAAAGCCAAAATATTGCGGTCCCGCCTTGGTGGTACCCTGCCAGCACTATCCCTATGGTGCTCGGATGGTTAACGCTCGCATTAGTGAGCCCCACGACCAAAATCCTCCTTCTCATGGTCGGATTTTTCGGCACCTTCATGTTGGATGTTTCCGCTTCAGCACGCGGCCACGCTCCTCTCTGGTATAAGAATTTCCGAAAATTTCTGACCATCGGGGTGTTAATAGCGCTCGTCGTCGCGCTCTGGGCAATCCGAATGCCCTCCGAAGGACAACTTTCAGGGTAACTTTCTGATCACCAAATTTTGTATCACGGATTTATATTTACGGTTTTTCCAGCGGGAACCTCCTGGCCGTAGCGCTGCTCTCGGTGGGTGATATATACTGAACTTGACACAATCACCGCGGCACCTAGCCAAGTCCACACGTCAGGCTTTTCACCAAAAGCAAGAAAGCCAATTAGTGCGACAAAAGGCAAACGCATAAAATCAAACGGTACCACTGCCGTGGCATCAGCGAGGGCAAAACCCCTCACCATCGATTGGTGGGCAAGAGTAGCGATCATGCCAAGACTTGCCAGCCAGATCCACTCTGCACCAACCGGTGTTTGCCAAAATACCGCGGCTGGTGCGAACGAAAGCGGTAAAACAAGAAATACCAACCAAAATACGATCGCGTTTGGATGGTCCTTTCCAGTCAGATATTTTACCATTACCTGACTGATCGCCATTAGAAGTGCGGCAGAAAGAATCAAAAAACTTCCGGTAGTAAACTCCGATAGACCTGGCCTCAAAACAATAATCGCCCCGACAAAACCAACTACCGTGGCAGTCCAACGCCGCCTTCGCATAACCTCGCCGAGCAGGATTACGGCGGCAATTGACGAAAACAAAGGTGTAGTGAAACTCAACGCTACTGCCTCAGCCAATGGCATCAGTTTAAGTCCATAAAACCAGCAGCCCATTGCAATGACAGCCACAAATCCTCGAATTACGTGAAGCCACGGGTTTTCCGTGTGAAGAGAGCCAAGTCCAGATCGCAGCAAAAATGGTGCCATCGCTACCAATCCAAACAAACAACGAAAAAACACCACCACGATAGGCTCGATTACTCCACCTAGATGCCGCACTATGCCGTTCATAATGGAAAAACAAAGACAGGCAAATAACATCCAACAGGCGACACGCACCATCACCGAACCAGTAACCATATGCAGCCGCACCGTTGTACCTCCACCACATGTCAAAACAAACAACCTACGTTGTCCTAGCAAACCAATCAGACCTCAATGACCGGGACCGGTTTGCCACACGTTCCCCTAGGCTTAAACAATTCCGCGCACAGGTTGCGACTCTTTTTTCCAAAAAACACTTAGATAGTTATAAAGTTAGCTCCCAACACCTATCCCAGCATGCCCGGATTATCATATCAACCGAGGCAAGAGAGTTATGAAAGGGTTTAACATGGCCGCCTCTAAACCCTTATGGCAGCCGAGCCACGACCGGATCGTGAGCACCAACTTGCACCACTTTATGACTAAAGTGTCAGACGAAACTGACCTGGAGATCCGTGACTACCGAGAATTATACCAATGGTCAATAACCGACCCTTCATCTTTTTGGCGTCACGTAATTCAGTTTTCTGACTTACAAGCCTCCTCTTGGGGTGAGCTTGGATTAGTTGATGGCGAGACAATGCGAAATGCTCGATGGTTCCCCGACGCTACACTTAATTTCGCAGAAAATTTGCTTTGCCGCCAAGATAAAACAGACGCGATTATATCTTTGGGTGAAGGCAAAATTCAGCGAAGAACAAGCTGGCACGACCTACATGGACGTGTTGCTATTTTGTCAGAGGCGCTGCGCGATTTCGGCATTAAACCTGGCGACCGAATCTCGGGATTTTTACCCAACATACCGGAAGCCATCATTTGGTTTCTGGCAGCAGCCAGCAGAGGCGCTATCTGGTCCTCATGCTCACCCGATTTTGGTGTGGATGGGGTCGTGGATCGGTTTAGCCAAATCAAACCGCGGATTCTGGTTGCTTGTGACGGCTATTTTTACAATGGCACTCACCACGACACTCTTCCCAAATTAACCGACATCCTGCTTCACTTACCAACTATTGAGAAGTGTATAGTCGTCCCGTATTCCGAAGAAAAACGGGCATCCGTGGCTCTTGATAAAACTGTCTTATTCGACGAATTCGTTGCCGGGCACAGCGGTCGCGAAATTGTTTTTGAGCAACTCCCGTTCTCACACCCTCTTTACATCCTCTATTCCTCGGGAACCACTGGTCGGCCGAAGTGTATTGTTCACAGCGCTGGAGGAGCACTTCTAACTCACGTCAAGGAACACCAGCTCCACTGTGATGTAAAACCCGGCGATAGAGTATTTTACTTCACTACCTGCGGTTGGATGATGTGGAATTGGCTGGTGTCTGCGCTTGCTTCGGAAGCAACATTAGTTCTTTATGATGGGGCACCCTTCCATCCCGATGGGAATATTCTTTTCGACTATGCGGATTCGGCGCAAATAACCCTGTTTGGAACATCGGCTAAATTCATTGACTCACTTGCCAAGGCGGCCCTTTCACCCATCTCCACTCACGACCTCAGCAATCTGAAAACAATTACCTCCACTGGCTCTCCGCTAGCACCAGAGTCCTTTGATTATGTGTACCGAGCAATTAAAAAGGACGTCCATTTGGCTTCCATCGCTGGGGGCACAGACATAGTCGGGTGCTTTGTGGCAGGAGTACCGACTGAGCCCGTGTGGCGGGGCGAAATCCAAGCCCCTGCTTTAGCCATGGAAACGGCGGTTTTCGACGAGCAAGGCCATCGACTACTGAACCAAGGCGGTGAATTGGTATGCACCAAACCCTTTCCGTCCATGCCGCTGTGCTTCTGGAATGACGGCGATGGAAGTCGATACCACGATGCATACTTCAGTCATTTTCCGGAAGTGTGGAGACATGGGGACTGGGCCGAAATGACGGAACGGGGAGGTTTCATTATTCATGGGCGCTCTGATGCAACCCTTAATGCCGGTGGCGTTCGCATCGGAACTGCCGAAATATACCGCCAAGTCGAACAACTTGATGAAGTATTGGAAAGTGTAGCGATAGGGCAAAAGTGGGACAACGATCTGAGGATTGTACTTTTTCTTGTCCTACGCCCAAACCTAACGCTCGGCGACCCTCTAATCGATAAAATCAGAAACAGGCTTCGCAAACATTGCTCACCTCGCCATGTACCTGCGCGAATCGTGGCGGTAAAGGACATTCCCCGTACGAAAAGTGGGAAACTTTCGGAATTAGCTGTTCGTGATGTCGTGCATGGCAGACCCGTAGCCAACACGGAAGCTTTGGCAAATCCAGAAGCGCTTCATTTTTTTAAAGATGTGCCGGAACTACGAACTTAAATCAAAACTCAGCCGTATTTTTAACAGATCCTAACATCGCCATTGTTGAAGGACCTAAATAATGGCCCAAGCCATTTTTTTCCAAAAAACACAGAATGTGTCTTAGTTTCTTGGTTGGGCAGGGGTTTAGCCAAAGACATAGGGTAAGGATTGGACCTACAACTGCCAGAAACAATTCTACCCCGAATACAACTAGAATCTGACTGCCATTCTTCAGCTAGTCACGCGTCATAAGCACCACTTTCCCAGTGGCTTTGCGCTGATACAATAGCGCCAACGCTACACCAGCGCTTTCAAGTGGGTAACTAGCAGAGATGTGAGGGACCAATTTACCTGCTTCAAACCATTTCATCATTGTACCCAACGAACCCAACAGGACGTCTGGATTTTTTTCCATATAAGGCCCCCAATATGCTCCAACCGCGGCACAATTTTTTAGCAAAAGATAGTTAGCCGGAATTTTTTGAATCGCACCGTTGGCGAAGCCAACAACTATTATTCTCCCTTCCCAATTCATGCACCGGAGCGCCTGCAAAAAGGGTTCGCCCCCAACGGGGTCATAAACGACATCTACCCCCCCAACCATTTCCTTCACGCAATCTCTTAAATCATCCTTTGCGTAGTTAATTAAGTAATCGGCTCCCCGGTCATGCACAATTTTAAGTTTCTCCTCCGTCGAAGCCGCACCGATCACGGTAGCACCCATAGCTTTTCCAATTTCGACTGCCGTCAAGCCAACACCCCCCGACGCGCCTAAGACCAAAAGCGTCTCTCCCGGAGTGAGGCGGGCCCGGTGGTCAAGCGCTAAATGGGATGTACCATACGTTACGGCAAACCCCGCACCAGTTTTAAAATCCATCCCATCCGGTATTTCCATCACCCTCTGGGAGGGGACGACAACCTCCTCGGCAAATCCACCCTGAGATGACATTGCCAAAACTCGTTGCCCAAGCTCAACGGTAGTGACATCCGGAGCAACTTCTGAGACCACCCCAGCCACTTCCCCACCAGGCACAAAGGGCAACGGCGGTTTTACCTGATATTTTCCTTGCACGATGAGAACGTCTGCGAAGTTAACACCGCAAGCATGAACCTCGATACGCACCTCCCCTTTTCCTAGGGCAGGCACATCGATATTATCCACCATTAGGGTCGGCGGTGTACCGAATTCCTTGCAAAGTGCGGCGCGCACGGCGTATCTCTCCTGGTAGCACGGTTCATCGAAGGTTTACATCATAGGACGTAGTGGAACAAAGAGCCAAGGCATGACCCAATACTCAACAAACACCCCCTCCCCCAGCACCCGCGGCTATTTTGGCATAGGCGCAGAGGGCATATCCAAACCAATGAATCTCGGCAATCTCTTTCGTTCGGCGCATGCCTTTGGCGCAAGTTTTGGCTTCACCATCAACGCTCATTACTCACTGAAATCAGCAAAGTCTGATACCTCTCTGACGCCGGACAGCGTCCCTTTTTACCAGCATGATCACCCAAGCCAACTGGTACTAGCCGCGGGTTGCGAACTTGTAGGAGTTGAACTTGTTGATAGGGCTATCGATTTACCAAGCTTCCGCCACCCTCGCTGCGCAGCTTACGTGTTAGGGCCTGAGCGGGGGCAATTGAGCGAGCAATTGGTAGCAAGATGCAGTAAAATCGTCCGTATCCCGACGCGCTTTTGCATTAATGTCGCAACGGCTGGCGCCATCGTGATGTACGACCGTTTAACCAGCAGCGGCCGATTCGGAGACCGACCTGTCACAGCAAATGGCCCAGCCTCTATTTCACCAGCTCACGTTTACGGGGGGCCACTCCGTCGTCGCCGGCATCGAGATAATCCCTAAAGGCTCCCTTGAAAATTACGCAGCAGATGTTAATGGGTTACGGTATTATTTATTTTATGTGCCAACTGATGAGTCGTTGAGGAGCTACGTCCACCCATGAAACA
>CAZSYW010000004.1:41294-45590 GCA_964611315.1 uncultured Rhodospirillaceae bacterium | reverse complement strand
AGCACTGCGTCTGCGTGACCCGTTACTCTCTCTTTCCTCCATATCTGATCAATCACACCTTCAGCATTGATTAAGAAGGTGGCACGCTCGATCCCCATATATTTGCGGCCATACATATTTTTCTCTACCCACACGCCGTAGGACTCACATAGATCACCCTCGATATCTGACAACAACCGCACTCCGAGTTTGTGTTTTTTTATAAATTTATCGTGAGTTTTGACATCATCTTTTGAAACCCCGACGACTATCGCACCTAACTTGCTAAATTTTTTTGATAAGCGCGTAAAATCGATGGCTTCCTTGGTACAGCCACTGGTGTCATCTTTAGGGTAGAAATACAATATCACCCATTTACCCAACAAAGATTCCATGCTGATTACATTTCCCCCGTTGGCAAGTAGCTCAAAACTAGGAGCCTTATCTCCGACCGTAAGTTCTTTGACCATTTGGTTTGTCCCGTTTCTATTCATATGTCGTGGAATGCCGATGCCAGCGATCTCGCCTATCGCTCACACAAGTCATTGCATGACTGCTCACCCGGCGAGGTTCAGTCTTACTTGTAGACACAAAAAGTCAACTGCCTGATAAAGCAACCAAACGAGCATACAACTGGTCGGAGAAAGTGATGCGCCCAATGCGAACACCGTAAGGTAAGCAGCACTGTCAAACATGAAGACAAAAACAAGAACCCCTCGCGTGATTACGCGATGTAACAATCATCAAAGTTATCAAGTTTTCTGAGATGATTCTGCGGACGGATCAGGGCCGCCATCCAGCCGTGTATAAAAGGGAGTCGCCTCAGTTTTGAAATCAGGGGTGGGTGAAATATTGTATTCATGGGATAATTAGCTGCATAGTTTATTCGCGTCACCCTTGGTTCCAGCACACAGCATGTAGATGCCCTTTTGATCCGTCCAGTAACTAGAACACTTCTTCATACGATTGCCGCGGCTATAGCCGGCGCCGCAGCTTTGATTTCCATAGCCTTGTGGAGATTGTCCACTGGCCCGATCTCCCTCGCTTTCCTAGCCCCCTACATGGAAGAAGCATTGAGCGCTGAGGATGCAGCCTACAGAGTGACCTTCGACGAACTTCTCCTAACCTGGGCCGGCTGGGAACGATATGTGGACATCCGCGCCCGTCACGTTCAGTCTTTTAGCACCGATGGTGCCTTACTTTTCACTGTCCCCGAAATGGCCCTTGAACTCAGCATTTCCGCAATTTTGCGCGGGGTCATAGCCCCAACCAAACTAGAACTATTTGGGGCCGACCTCCATCTTGCGCATGATGCCACAGGTCTTTTGGCCGTGCATGTCAACGAGGGTTCTAGGGGAAGTTCAAATTTTAATTTTTTGGATGTGATTAGAGGCGCATTAGAGAACCCACGTTTTGATCATCCTCTCAGTTACCTGCAGTCCATCCGAATCCAGGATGGGAACTTTGTGGTCTATGACCCAGACCTCAAGCCAAACTGGGAAGGGACGAGAGTAAATGTGGCTATTGAACAATCAAAGAAGGAACTGATTGCCGAGCTTGAACTAACGGTGGAACTCGACGAAACACCGATCGAATTAGGAGTCACCGCAGTTTTTGTTAAGAAAACCGGCCTTATCAGCACTGATTTTAAGTTTTCACCCCTTACACCAAAACAACTGGCTCGCGTCACATCAACATTGGGAGCATTGGAAGGGATTGACCTACCTTTAAGTGGGAGAGCCACTGTTTCCACCGATTTGCAATTAAAGGTGCACGAAACGACTTTTGGTCTTAAGGGAGGACCGGGGACCGCATCGCTGCACGGACTATTCCCGGGAACCCCAAGTCTGGACATTAGCAATCTCCAGGTGCAAGGGGTTTTCAACCCCCAACTCAAAACTCTTGCCCTCGAAGAAGTGTTTGTCGAAACAGATGGCACAATAATAAGTGGTAATGGTTTGATCAAAGGGGAGTGGTCAGGCCCGACACTTGAAGCCGATATAACGGTAGAACATCTACCCGTTTCACGTATCGCTACGATTTGGCCTCAGACTTTTGCAGAAAATGCTCGGCGGTGGATCACTAGCAGAGTTTCAGATGGCAAGCTGGAACGCCTCGATGCCCACCTAAATTTCGACTCCAGTGCCTGGGAAAATGGCATCACTGACCGAGAAATGATCTATGCGCAATTTGTGGTCAAGGGAAGCACGGTCGATTACTTACCCGGGCTTCCTGTTGCCGAGTCTGTAACAGCAAACGGATGGTACGACGGCATCGATTTGCATCTGAATATCAACGAGGGCCGCATAGCGAATCAAAGCTTGCAAAACGTGATAGTTAATATCGCGGACATCAATGGACCAAAGGAAAATGGCATAATTCGAGTGAAGTCTTTGGGGCCAGTTGATGACCTTGTTCGCACTTTCGGTTCACCTGCAGTACGCGATGCCGGTATTTTTCAAATCGATCCCGACATGTTGAGCGGCTCCATCGAAACGGAGTTGGCAATTCGATTTCCGCTGCTCAGTGACCTCGCTGTCAACGATCTTGAAGTTTCTGGCACTGCCAAACTCGAAAATGTTGTTGCCCGAGAGTTGGCTCCTTCCCCCCTCTTGCCCAAAATCGACCTTAAAAATCTTCGAGGGGAGATGATCATTGATCGAAACGGGTTTGATTTGTCCGGCACAGCCGACACGATCGATACACACGTGAAATACTCATGGCATGAAAACTTTGGCCACGTAAAAAGCAATAATATGCGCCGCATCGATGTACGCGCACGACTTGGCGAAGCTGAACGAAGGTTTTTGAAAATTGATGATGATCACGTACATGGATTCGCCGAGGCCGATATTACATTAACTACCTCCGCAGACGGTGCTACCAGCGGTACAATTTTCATAGATGTAACCGATGCCCTACTGAACTTACCATTCCTCCGATGGAATAAAGCTCCCGGAAACCCTGGGAAAGCTGAAATCTCTTTGGTGTTGAAAGATGGAATTCCCGTTTCAGATCCAACATTCGCATTTAATTCTGGGCAGTTCCTTGCGCAGGGTCACATTAAGCTAAACAATCAGAACTCCTTGGAGGCATTGGTTCTTGACCTTTTAGAAGTTGGCGAGACGCGACTTTCTGGACGACTCAACTTCGAAAAGGATGGAACGCAAGAGATTTATATATCAGCTGAGCATCTCGACCTGCGCCCCTATAACGGTACCTCTCGAATCACGCAAGACAATCACGTAGTTATTTCTGGCACGGCCGAGAAGATCATTCTAACGGATGAGATTTCTTTAGCTGAGGCCGAGGGTCAACTTACACAACAGAATGATGGCGAAATCACCGTCAAAGGAAGAGCTCGAGAGTTAGATTTGCGCCCCTATTTTAAACACAACGACGACAGCACGGACCTTCCCGAGAACAAGGAACCTAAAACCCCATCAACGAAATTAACTGGCAAAATAGAAAGAGTGTTAATTGATGACCACATATATTTGTCAAACCTCCGTGGCAACGCTCGTTATGACGGCGTTAAAATTCACTTAGCTGATATAGAGATTTTCACAGAAAATTCAGACAAAATCGAACTTCGGATAACAGACCATGACAAAGGCGGTCGCGTTCTGTTACTTGCTTCGGAAAACGCAGGCTCTGTGCTACGGGCACTTGATTTAACAGATGATGTTGTGGGAGGCACACTTCATCTGCAAGGAACATTTATAGATGACGAACACCACAATCCCCTGGCCGGCGATCTAACGATTAGTGATTTTCACGTCGTAAATGCCCCCCTACTAGCCAAGCTTTTAACCATAGCCACCTTGACCGGAGCCTTGGAATTACTGAGTGGGCAAGGGCTACCGTTTGACCGAATGCATGCCCCGTTTCGGTATCAAAACGGAAAACTATCTCTTAACAAAGCTCGGGCAACCGGACTCTCATTAGGGCTCACGATTAATGGCGAAATTAACATTGATAATGATACAATTGACCTTAGCGGCACAATTATTCCGGCCTACGTCCTTAACAGTATTGTTGGGCACCTACCAATAATTGGAGATATCCTTACAGGCGGCGATGGGGAGGGCATGTTCGCAGCAACCTACCGCGCTCAAGGCTCACTCAAAGACACAACGATTTCCGTCAACCCACTTACGGCGCTTGCGCCGGGTATACTGCGAGATTTATTTAAATTATTCGAACCCTTGCAAGCAAACCCGGACGAAGCCAACTAAAGACGGAAAAAACCGGTTATCCAAACAACACCTCAAAACCGATTGGGCGCGAAATATTTAAATGCACGCATTGAACGGG
>CAZSYW010000004.1:0-41194 GCA_964611315.1 uncultured Rhodospirillaceae bacterium | reverse complement strand
CTAAGCTCAAATGCGTCGAGAAGGCCAATTCCATCAAACAAGGTCCGTTTGGACAAATCGAATGAAGGCAAATCACTGCCCAGCCGACCGCGTTCAAATGTCTCCCTCGCCGTTTCTGCTGCAGATAACGCCGCAGCGGCCCCATGGCAAAGCCTAGTGGCCTCATCAGCCAACAACATTTTCGCCTCATTAATTTCTGCTCCGGACAAGCCTTCAAGGCGAAGGATTTCACTGATCGGGACATCTGTAAATAAGCGAAGAAACCGACCTACGTCTGCATCATCCACGTTTCGCCAGAACTGCCAGTAATCATAACCCGATAGCTTTTCTTTGTTTAACCAGATAGCACCGGAGGCCGTTTTTCCCATCTTTTGACCGGACGCCGTCTCCAGCAAAGGGGAAGTCAAACCGAACAAACTTTTATTAGCAACACGACGACCTAGGTCTACCCCATTAACGATATTGCCCCACTGGTCAGATCCCCCCATTTGCAAAACGCACTCGTATCGATTTGCGAGTTCCACGAAATCGTAAGCTTGGAACACCATATAGTTAAATTCGAGAAAACTTAGGGGCTGCTCACGCTCAAGCCGGAGTTTGACTGAATCGAAGCTCAGCATCCGGTTCACAGAAAAATGCCGGCCGTAATCTCGCAAAAAATCAACATAATTGAGGTCGCTCAGCCACTCAGCATTGTTAACCAAAAGTGCGTCTGTGGGGCCCTCTCCGAACTTTAGAAAACGCTCAAAGACTAGCCGGATACCCTCCAAATTAGATCCTATTTCATCGTCTGTGAGTAACTTCCGTACGTCATCTTTTCCGGACGGATCGCCCACCTTTGTCGTACCTCCCCCGAGCAGTACAATAGGTTTATTTCCAGTTTTCTGAAGATGGCGCAGCATCATAATTGGCACTAAGCTCCCCACATGCAAACTATCCGCAGTGCAATCAAAGCCAATATAGCCAATTATGGACTTGGCAGCTGCGACGGTGTCCAACCCCTCAAGGTCAGTACACTGGTGCAAATAACCGCGCTCTTTAATAGTACGCAGAAACTCTGTTTGAAGATCAGGCATAACCGACGACATTTATTAAATTACTAAAAACGACTACCCTAACGGGCTCTTAACATACGCACACTGACGACGCTATCCGAGTTCATGGAGAAATCGTGAACGAAAACAGTCATTTTACTCCTATTTCCGCACTTGGCCTCATGAGTGGAACCTCCCTGGACGGTATTGATATTGCGTTTTTAACCACCGATGGCGAGAAAGTAACAAACTTCGGACCAACAAGCACCGTGCCTTATAGCAACTCACTTCGCGAACAAATTCGTGCTACCCTAGGAGGCGGGGGCGACGTAACTGCCGCTGAAGCCCAATTGACTACGTCCCACATCATCGCGGCAAGAGACTTCTTAAGCCAGCACAGCATCAAATCAGATGAGGTCGACCTAATCGGCTTTCATGGACACACTATAATGCATGACCCCTTACACGGAAAGACTTGGCAAATTGGTGATGGGCAACGCTTAGCCAATGAACTTTCAATCGATGTGGTAGCTGATTTTCGAGTTGCCGACATGGCACACGGTGGCGAGGGAGCGCCCTTGGCCCCAGTCTTTCACAGGGCAATGGCGAAAAACTTAAGTACGCCCTTGTGCATCCTAAATATTGGAGGTGTGGCAAACTTAACCTGGATAAGTGCAGAGGAGATGGTTGCTTTTGACACTGGACCCGGTAACGCCCTTATCGACGACTGGATGCGGCAACACACAGAACAAGAGATGGACCCTAAGGGGGCATTAGCAGCCACAGGACAAATAGAGGAAAATGCACTTAAAGTACTCCTCAGCGATGTTTATTTTGATCGGGCTGTTCCCAAGTCGCTTGATCGAAATTATTTTAGTGAACACGCAATGCGAGCTTTGGCAAAGACGAGCCCCGCAGATGGTGCTGCTACACTGACCGCCTTTACGGCACAAGCCACACGCACTGCCTTGAAATTTCTTCCTGAATTGCCGAGCCAAGTCTTAGTATGCGGAGGCGGTAGAAAAAACGTGACCCTGATGAAAACTTTGCAAGCGGAATTAAAAATTCCTGTAATGCCTGTTGAATCGGTTGGTTGGAACGGCGACGCGATGGAAGCGCAACTGTTTGCCTTTCTTGCGGTGCGAAGCAGATACGGTCTTCCTATTAGTTTTCCAACCACCACCGGTGTTAGCACCCCCACAACAGGAGGGCGTTTATTTCAGGTGGCGCAACAAAGATCTCAATGAAAACGAGCCACGCCAGTTCAGCCTAAGTAACTTGACATTTCTCTTGGTCTTCACTCTAAACTTCCACATCTGACGACCCATGCAGCCAACATGAGTGGCTCACAAGAAACATCTACCTTAGTTTTTCCCCAATTCTTTCATACGTTTAATAACGTATTTTTTGGACCGATCAGCTATCCTGTCAAGGTAGTTGGCAAAAAAGTGATCCGCGCCACGCATCTTCACATAATCAATATCAACATAACGTTGACTGGATAACTTCTCCGCAAGCTTAGCTACGTCAGATTCTGGCACAATTTCGTCTGCAGTACCTTGAATGACCATACCAGAAACAGGACACGGGGCTAAAAATGAAAAATCAAAGATATTCGCCGGCGGCGCAATATTGACAAATCCCGTAATCTCAGGCCGGCGCATTAAGAGCTGAAATGAGATCCAGGCACCGAACGAAAAACCGCTGATCCAACAGGCGCGAGCATCTGCGTTAAAACTTTGCATCCAATCAAGTGCTGACGCGGCGTCACTCAGTTCGCCCGTTCCAAAATCATATTCGCCCTGACTACGTCCCACGCCACGAAAATTAAACCGGAGCGTGGAAAAACCCATGGATGTGTACGCATGAAAGACGCTGTACACAACCTTATTATTCATATTCCCGCCATGTTGCGGGTGTGGATGCAGCACAAGTGCAACGGGTGGATTCTCACCGCGTCCGTGTTGATACCGGCCTTCCAGGCGGCCCTCTGGGCCGTTAAAAATGACTTCGGGCACCTTAATATCTCCTCCCTAGACATTCCAGAAAACTAAAACGCCCCCTAAATCAAATGTTTAAGAAAGCGACGCGCAAGAAATCCAACCACTAATTCTTGACTGAATCGGTCAAGGATTTTATATCCAGGATTCGAACTTTAGGAAATTGAACGGGGCACGCGCAACCTGGAGTAAACGCGGCCTCCGAACATATCACAACGATCACAATGATTTTCAAGAATTTAGCCCGCCAAATTTCGGTGATTTTGGAGCATGATCCGGCCGCTCGTTCGCGTCTGGAAGTCGTATTCTGCTATCCAGGGTTTCACGCGGTCTTTTTTTACTACTTAAGCCATTTTGCGTGGCGTCATGGGTTAAAGCTGTTAGGACGATTCGTTTCCCATATCGGCCGTGTGGCAACAGGAATTGAGATCCACCCCGCAGCAAAAATCGGAAAAGGCTTGTTTATCGACCATGGTATGGGCGTGGTCATAGGTGCAACGGCCGAAATAGGGGATGACGTAACGCTATACCAAGGAGTAACACTTGGTGGAACGTCCCTTGAACGCGGAATTAAACGGCACCCGACCTTAGGAAACGGGGTCATTGTTGGCGCGGGCGCCAAAGTGTTAGGTCCAGTGATAGTAGGCACTAATGCTCGTATTGGGTCGAACGCGGTTGTTGTGAAAGACGTCGCGCCAGGCACAACAGTGGTTGGAATACCGGCTAAGGAAGTTGGTAAGACGAGGCAAGGCAAAACTCCCAACTTCATGGCGTATGGCACTACCGACAGTCTTCCTGATCCCGTGGCCCGAGCACTTGATCAATTGGCGGAAGAGGTTAACCAGTTGCGAGAGCGCACCCAAAATCTCGAAGCGTCACACAATGTACGAAACGAATCGGCCACTCCAAAATCCGGAGCTGCAGCTGAAAATGAGGGCGGCAAACACCCTAAAATTCCTGAAACTGAATAAACTAACTAGACCAGACTTATCGTTTGACCATGTAGCAAGACCTAACGGAAGCATATTGAATTGAACAATGCGAAGGATCAACCAAGCTACCTAGATTACAATGCTAGCGCACCACTTCGACCTTCGGTGGCCGAAGTAATGAGGGCGACTATGTCACTTGCGGGGAACCCCTCTTCCGTGCATGCGTTCGGCCGCATCGCCCGCAGGAAGATGGACGACGCGCGCGATATGGTCTCTGCTACCGTAGGTGCAGATCCGGCCAGGTTGATTTTTACCAGTGGCGGGACAGAAGCAAACAATTTGGCACTTTCAGGCACTAGCCGGCCCACTCGATTGGTGTCCGACATAGAACATGAGTCCGTACTCGCGGCCGCCCCCAATGCAATACGTATTCCAGTGAACAAAAACGGCATAATTGACACAGCTGCTTTGGATACATTGCTCTCCGAGCAAACCGCCCCAACTTTAGTTTCAGTGATGATGGCCAATAACGAGACTGGCGTCATTCAGCCATTGGCCGAAATCACCTCGATTTCCCACCAACGTAATGCGTTAGTTCATTGCGATGCTGTACAAGCACTTGGCAAGTTAAAAATTGATATGGCCGCACTCGGAATCGACCTGATGACCATATCCGCGCACAAAATCGGTGGGCCCAAGGGGATCGGTGCTTTGGCGGTACACCCAAGTGTTGAGATTACAGCACAATTGGTGGGAGGCGGCCAGGAAGGTCGACGACGAGCTGGAACTGAGAATGTAGCTGCAGTCGTTGGTTTCGCAAAGGTATGTGCCGAAATTCAGGGACAAAATGATGAAATTAGTCGTATGTTATGCCTACGAAATCAGTTTGAGGAATTACTAATTAGCAAGGCTCCAGATATCGAGATCTTTGGGCAGAGGAGCCCTCGTTTGGTCAATACGTGCTGCCTGCGCATGCCCGGGAGCCCTGCTGAGACCCAAGTAATTGCTCTCGATTTAGCGGGGATCGCCGTTAGCGCGGGTGCCGCCTGTAGTTCGGGGAAAGTCACCGCAAGCCATGTCTTGACCGCAATGGGCGTTGATTCTCGTAGTGCCAATGAAACAATTCGCGTTAGCGTAGGTTGGGCTACCACGGAAAGTGAGATCAAACACGCTGCAGAGGCTTGGCTTGCGTTATATGATCAAAGCCAGAAAGGCCACTCCAGACTGGTGCGATGCCCATAATGAAGCGGAAGCAGCCATGAACAGGACTGACGATTTAAAGGTTCCAATCTACCTAGACTACCAGTCTACCACACCTACAGATCCTAGAGTGCTGGAGTTAATGATCCCATATTTCTTTGACAAACCTGGGAACCCCCATTCCCGGACACACAGCTACGGCCGGCAAGCTCAGGATGCCGTTGAATCTGCCCGCGCCAAGATCGCTAATATAATCGGATCGGACCCGCGTGAGGTTATCTTCACTTCGGGTGCCACTGAATCTAACAATTTAGCACTAAAAGGTGCTGCTCAATTTTATGGAAAAGAGAAACATCGGATTGTAACAATTGCGACGGAACACAAGTGTGTATTGGAAACCTGTCAAAATTTGAGTTCGAACGGCTACGAGGTAATTTTTCTGCCGGTGGAGACAAGCGGTTTGATTG
This sequence comes from uncultured Rhodospirillaceae bacterium, assembly GCA_964611315.1. Classification (GTDB taxonomy): domain Bacteria; phylum Pseudomonadota; class Alphaproteobacteria; order UBA7887; family UBA7887. Next base: position 35,561 of record CAZSYW010000004.1, on the reverse strand, counting down.
ATCTGGATCAGCTAGCTGCCCATCTGACCGACGACACACTGTTGGTCTCAGTAATGGCAGCTCACAACGAGATCGGCGTCATACAGCAAATCACTACTATTGGCGGTTTGTGTGAAGAGCGTGACATCTTGTTCCACACCGACGCCGCACAGGCTGTCGGGAAAATCCCTATCGACGTCAATGCCATGAATATCGACTTGATGAGCATCTCCAGCCATAAGTTGTACGGTCCAAAAGGAATCGGTGCTTTATATGTTCGACGGCGTCCTCGGGTGCGTCTCAATGCGCAGATCGATGGAGGCGGGCAGGAGCGAAATTTGCGTTCCGGCACACTGCCCACTCCACTTTGCGTGGGGCTTGGGAGCGCCTGCCAGATTGCGTACGATGAACTAGAACAGGAGGCTCGACGTCTGCAAACTCTGCGTGATCGCCTATATGATGGTATTTCAAAAGAATTGCCAGACGTGATGGTGCACGGGCATCTCAAATTACGCCTTCCTGGAAATCTCAACCTAAGCTTCCCCGGTTTGGATAGTGAGGTGATTATGGACGCCATCCCAGATATAGCGATCTCATCGGGTTCAGCCTGCACTTCAACCTCCATAGAGCCGTCCTATGTAATCCGGGCCTTGGGGCTGAGTGAGGAAATCGCCCGAGGCTCACTCCGGTTTGGTATCGGCCGTTTCACCACTGCAGCCGAGATCGATTATTCAATAGATCGAATCACTGATACAGTTTTAACACTGAGAACTAAGGGAAAGACCGACGAAGTTATCGCACTATAAACTACGTTTATTGGACGCCAGCACGTTGTACTCCATGGAAACAAAGAAGATTGGGCAAGCTGGGGACTCGGTTTTGACAATCCCGCGGCGCCAAGATCCGCATGCCTAAAGTGACATTTATTAACGGAGACGGGACGCAGCTTCAGGTAGAAGCGACACTTGGGGAAACTGTTCTGGATCTTGCCCACGAGCATGGGGTCGACCTTGAAGGCGCGTGCGAGGGCTCAATGGCATGTTCGACGTGCCACGTAATTGTGGAGAATGAATTTTATGACTTCCTAGAACCTCCATCAGAAGACGAAGAAGACATGCTGGACCTAGCTTTTGGCCTTACTCTTACGTCTCGCTTGGGTTGTCAAATCGTTGTAACTGAGGCTCTCGATGGCTTGGTGTTGCGGGTTCCTAAAAATAGCCGAAACATTCTTTTGGGGTGAGACAACTTGATCTCCCCGTGCGAGCCAATCAAATCTTGAGGTCCAAGTTCACTCTCTTTAAATCACCAGAAGATTAAATTTTAGCCCCATAGAAGCAAGGAAAACCAGCGTAGAGTTTAGTTTCCAAAGAAATTACAATACCCAAAAAGCCAACCATTCATAAAACCTTCCCAAACCAAGAAATTCGCTTTCCTCCAGCTAGCGTTGCATTGGTGGCCAAAAAAAAACACGAGCCTAGCTCCGACAAACTCTTTATGATTATAGTTTATCTGCCACAGCTTTCTGGTTAGAAAAGAACACTACCCATTTCGTATCCGGTCTATTGGTACGCAATCACTCCTTCTGTGGAACGAAACTTAACCTCTGGATGTACGATGACAGACAGCGGGCCTCCTCCAAACCAAATTGAGAGCAACCGGATTGTGGTGGCAATGTCGGGGGGCGTAGATAGTTCTGTGGCAGCAGCGCTCATGGTTAAACGCGGTTATCAGGTAATAGGCCTCACACTTCAACTCTATGATCATGGAAAAGCACTTAGCAACAAGCGAGCCTGCTGCGCGGGTCAAGACATCCACGACGCCCGCCGGGTAGCAGCCAATTTAAATATTCCTCATTACGTACTGGATTACGAACAACGATTCCAACAAGCAGTTATTGATGATTTCGCCGATAGTTACCAATCCGGATACACCCCAATTCCATGCGTAAGATGCAATGAGCGAATCAAATTTCAAGACCTTTTGGAAACCGCACGAAGCCTGAACGCCCGTGCGTTGGTCACTGGTCACTACGTACGAAGAATAGCCACACGTGGTCAAACTGAATTACACAAAGCCTCTGATCTTACGAAGGACCAAAGTTATTTTTTATTCGCAACAACCCTTGAGCAACTTGAATACTTGCGCTTTCCACTCGGCAGTCTAAGCAAAGACGCAACCCGCGATTTGGCAGCCAGTTTGGATCTTCCTGTTGCTTCCAAACCCGACAGCCAGGATATCTGCTTCGTACCTGATGGTGACTACGCCGGAATAATAGAAAAACTAAGGCCGGGCGCATCAGAACCGGGCAATATTGTGCTCCAGGGAGGGCTCGTTGTGGGACAACACCGCGGCATTATCCACTTTACGGTCGGCCAAAGGCATGGTCTTGGAGTTTCTTGGCCAGAGGCACTCTACGTTCTGGGTTTAGACCCCGTATCCCGGGAAGTACTGGTAGGCCCGAAATCGTCTCTGGAAGTAACAAAAATTGCAATAAACAGGGTTAATTGGCTAGGTTCTGAGCCAGAGACCTCGGAAGAGATGGAGTGGATCGTAAAGGTTAGATCAGCCCACACAGGGACCCCCGCTCGGGTGCGGATGCTACCGGGGGACCGAGCCGAAGTAGTTTTCGACACCCCGCCTGGTGCTGTGTCACCAGGGCAGGCTGCTGTTTTTTATGATGGGACCCGTTTGGTTGGCGGTGGCTGGATCGAACGACCCTCTACAAACTCCAATATGTAATACCGTTGGGCAACTTGGTTTGATCTAACGCCGATTTAACGTCGATCAATACAGAGTTAGCTGCCAAGATAGTCCCTAAATCCTGAGAATGCATCTCAACGTACGGTTTATGGGGAACAGCTACTACCAGACCATCCAGATTCCGCATCATATCTAGGTTTGAAAGTTGGATACCATACTGGTGAAGCGCATCGTCCCCGTTGGCAAATGGGTCATGCACAAGCGGATTAATTCCGAATTCACCTAATTTTTTTACGATATCCGGTACCCGACTATTTCGTAAATCAGATACATTCTCTTTAAAGCTCAAACCCATAATTCCGATCCGCGCCTTGTCTAATGCCTTCCCTGCGGCACTCAATAAAGTGACCATTTTATTTGCGATATGCATCCCCATCGAATCGTTGATCCTCCGTCCCGCAAGAATGACCTGAGGATAGTAACCTGCTTGCTCGGCTCGCGTGGTAAGATAATAAGGATCCACACCTATACAATGCCCTCCCACCAAGCCTGGCATGAAAGGTATGAAGTTCCACTTAGTTCTGGCCGCCTCTAATACATCGGCAGTGCGTATATCCAATCTATCGCAAATAAGCGCAAGCTCATTCATTAAGGCAACATTAAGGTCCCTCTGCGTATTCTCAATCACCTTAGCCGCCTCAGCGGTTTTGATCGACGGAGCACAGTGGAGTCCGGCTGGAACAACTGGCCCATAAACTGCCTTGATTCGATCCAGAGTGATTTGATCTTGGGCAGCTATCACTTTTGTAATCGTAGAAAAACTGTGCTCTGTATCACCAGGATTAATCCTCTCCGGAGAATAGCCGAGAGCAAAATCGACGCCCTGAACAAGACCCGAACTTCTTGCCAACGCTGGGCCACAGACATCCTCTGTCACACCAGGGTAAACTGTTGACTCTAAGACAACTACATCTCCCTGCTTCAATCGAGAACCAATCAATTCGCATGCCTGAATAATCGATCTAAGATCCGGTTGACGATTCTTGTCTATAGGTGTTGGCACTGTAACCACATAAAAAGTCGCGCCCGCTAGGTCACCGGGATTTGATGTGAAAATTTGCTCGCGCCCGACTAAAGCATCAGAAGGGATATCTCCATTACGATCGTACTGACGGCACAACTCCTGGACACGTACTTCGTCAATATCGTACGCCACAACATCCGCATGCACAGAAGCAAATGCTGCAGCTACCGGTAACCCCACGTAACCAAGCCCAATGACCGCTATCCGATCCGGCACCACTTCGCTCCTCTTATAATCTCAGCAGACTTACTGGAACTAAAAGGGATGAGCAAGACAACGTATAAGCAAGCCCCCCATAGCACCGCTTGACAGTCGGACTGCCCATCCTTATAGGCGAACCCGTGGCGGAGTAGCTCAGCTGGTTAGAGCAGCGGAATCATAATCCGAAGGTCGTTGGTTCAAATCCGACCTCCGCTACCATAGACCCCTCAAAGGATAATGTTTTTACAAACATTTCCATTCCTAATGAAGAATGACGCGCCCCAGCTGTCCCTGCTCAGCACCAATATCTCTCCTGCGATTCGCGAAAGGGACAAATGCCTAAACCGCGACAAACGCGGGAGAGTTAAGCAAAATGCCATTTTTCGATCTATTTTTCTAGGGTCACCTCTTTTAAGTTTCTCCCAAGTAGTCGAAAATATCCAAGGCACATGATCGCGACCCTTGAGACAAAGGACAACGAAAACGTATAACCCTTGCATCAGACATCGGCTGAGGCTTAACATTTAGCCTGAAGCCCAGATTTCTCGTTGTGTGTGTGATCCGTTACTTCACCCAAATAGGCTGACAAAGGAATTTTTAATTGAAAGACTATATTTCCCGTCTAGTGATATTGGTGGGCGCGGTTTTGTTTGTCACGCAGGCCTGCGACAAAGGGACGAGTCTTACCGAAACGACGGCTCCGAATTCTTTGGATGGCAACGCGGACTTACATGCGACATTCCAACCTATTACGGATATCCCAATCCCATCCGGAACAACTCTGGACGCTCACAATTCTCTGATTCTCGGAGGTGGCGATCAGTGGACGGGTAGGTTGGTGCTTAATATCAGCCAAAGCCACTCTGAAGCATTTGCGCTTTACACGACACAGATGCCCCAATTTGGTTGGGATCCGATCGCAAGTGTACAGTCGGAGACAAGCCTGTTGACCTTCACCCGCGGTGATAGGGCAACCACTATTGAAATTAGAGAGGGGCGAGCTATAAGCGGCTGTCTAGTTCGAATAACCATGACACCACATGTAAAAAATACTAACTGACCATCAAAAAGTCGGCGGCTCTATATTTTAATGGCGGCGTCTTGCACTAAATGTATGGGAGCTGTGCAAATCACGAGAGAACCCCGCTCTAGTGTCGTTTTGCGGGGTTGTGCAATCTAGAATGACACTCTCGACTATCAACGAAAAATATTGCAACGCACTGACAGTACGCATAGCCAAGAAAACGTACCTATCAAAATAAGAGAGCACCTCACTCATCGAGGCGTTGCGGGGCCTGCGGATTATTCGCCGGATTCGTATCGTATCTGAGTATTTTCTCAATCGTCTTAGATTCAACCATAGGTTTCAGGTCTGCCTCCAAAGTATCAGCTTCACCTTTTGGATAAACCTCTTTACCACCGACATACACAGTAAATGATTTTAGGTATTTCGCTTCTTTCACCGGATCATGAAGCGTTGCCCTAGTCCACTCATAGAGTCCATAGTGTTCGATGCCGTATTTTTCTGCCTCCGCGACGTATGCAGCGAACGCATCAAACTGACATCTTAATGTGGCGTTGTGTCTTTTGAGCACATCTGCCAGTGGAGCTAACTCAGCACACTTCAGATCATGCCGAACCAGTCGGGCTGTGGGTTCCGAAAAATTTATCCGTATCTGGTAATCCCATATCTTGTTCACGTTAAGCATTCCCCCTACCAGTTGCTTAAGTCCGAATTGGCTTCACTCTTTAATACTACGTGCTCTACAAAAAAACAGATCAAAGGAGCCCCGAAACACGCCATCCATCTCCTAACCCCAAGCCGTAGGAGTGGTGGCCTTTAGTTGGCGGAACAAACCTAGAGCATACAGTCACTAATCAGCCTGATTTTGGTATTACTTCAAGACCTGACAAAACTTTGTCTTTTCCATGGTTCGTCCTATAGATATGGGAACATATAGGAAACTTGATCCAATTTATCTAATAATATTAACGATTTAAGAATATCTCTTGAATATAGGAACAAAAGTGGTACATTTCAGGAATTGCGCCACAGAACAGCCTGTGGAATAAGAAAGGATACTCTCATGTCAGAACCGTCACTGCGAGTTGTTGGAACCGAGGATATGGATAAGCAAAAAGCTCTTGATGCCGCTCTTAGCCAAATTGAACGAGCATTTGGCAAAGGTTCAATTATGAAGCTTGGAGACAATGATAAGGTAGTTGAGACAGAAGTAATTCCGACTGGTTCGCTAGCACTTGATATTGCGCTCGGCATTGGCGGTCTACCACGTGGCCGCGTAGTGGAAATTTATGGGCCAGAAAGTTCGGGCAAAACTACCCTTGCATTGCACGCGGTGGCCGAAGCACAAAATTGCGGCGGAGCCTGTGCCTTCGTGGACGCCGAACATGCACTCGACCCGGTTTATGCTAAGAAACTTGGGGTTAATACTGACGAGCTTTTGATCTCGCAACCCGACACCGGAGAACAAGCACTTGAAATTGCGGACACACTAGTTCGTTCGGGGGCAATTGATGTTCTAGTAGTGGATAGCGTCGCTGCTTTGGTGCCGCGAGCCGAATTAGAAGGCGAAATGGGGGACACCCATGTCGGCTTGCAGGCTCGATTAATGAGCCAAGCTTTACGGAAGCTTACCGGGTCAATTGCCAAATCCCGATGTACCATAATTTTCATCAACCAAATTCGTATGAAAATTGGCGTCATGTACGGAAGCCCTGAGACAACTACAGGTGGCAATGCATTGAAGTTTTACGCCTCTGTCCGGCTCGACATACGACGTACCGGCGCAATTAAGGACCGAGATGAAATTGTCGGCAACCACACACGAGTGAAAGTCGTCAAAAATAAAATGGCCCCGCCATTTAAGACGATTGAGTTTGATATAATGTACGGCGCTGGAATTTCCAAAATGGGGGAACTACTGGACCTCGGCGCTGCCCAGGGGACAATCGAGAAATCTGGGTCATGGTACTCCTACAACGATCAAAGGATTGGCCAGGGGCGAGAAAACGCAAAGCAATTTCTGCTTGATCATCCAGATGTGGCAACTGCGATAGAAAACGCGGTTCGCGCACAAGCTGGCTTAACGGGCATAGTCGCAAGCAACGCTGCCGTTCCGGAACCAGCTGACAAGGAAATTGCCGCCGAAGCCTGAATAAAAAACGCAGAAACAATACTTCTTCGGTGCCCTGTTCTGACGCGCATAAACTGGTGTAGATGTTTGCCCTCTCCAGAATTGATCCGACAAAATTTTTCTCATTTACGAGAGGTCAATTGCAGTGACTTCAACCACCCCCTTCAATCTCACCACGATTCGGATGATTCTTTGGCTTTGACGAGGCTATCCGAATCGCTTTGGTAAACGTTTAGTAATTCGCAACAATCCCGTGAGAAAAACCCAAGGGTCATTCTCTCAAGGCTATAACTAGGCACGACTCCAGGCCATGGCTAAAAGCAGCCCTTGGTGCCCCTCCCTAGGAATCATTAAAAATCCAAATCCTGAATAGCCAAGAGAATATTTTCGGCTTATTACATACCCTCGCCAAGACCACGGAGTAGCTCTCAATATGCCGAGCACTAATGAAATACGCACGGCCTTCCTGCATTATTTTGCAGATAACGGGCACGAGATCGTGCCCTCTGGCCCCCTTGTGCCGCATAACGATCCTTCACTTCTTTTTACGAATGCTGGGATGGTCCAGTTCAAAAACGTTTTCACCGGCAACGAAAAACGACAGATTCCGAGGGCAACGACAAGCCAAAAGTGTGTGAGGGCCGGCGGAAAACATAATGATTTGGACAATGTTGGATACACAGCCAGGCATCACACATTTTTTGAAATGCTGGGTAATTTCTCATTTGGAGACTACTTTAAAGAACAAGCTATAGAACTTGCATGGAATTTACTTTGCAAGGAGTTCGGCTTGGAAAAGGAACGCCTATTAGTTACCGTTTTCCATAGTGACGATGACGCTTTTGATCTTTGGCGATCTATATCCGGTCTCCACGAAGATCGAATCATCCGAATTGACACGAGTGACAACTTTTGGGCTATGGGGGAAACAGGCCCTTGCGGGCCATGTTCAGAGATATTTTACGACCACGGGAACTCTGTTGCTGGCGGCCCTCCAGGTAGCGCGGATCAAGATGGCGATAGATTCGTTGAGATTTGGAATTTAGTGTTCATGCAGTTCGAGGAAAGAGCTGGCGGAGAGCGGGTTGATCTTCCGAACCCAGCCATAGACACTGGGATGGGCTTAGAGCGCATCACGGCCGTGCTTCAAGGTGTCCATGATAACTACGATACAGATCTGTTCAAAACGTTGGTTTCAGCCTCGGTAGAATCAAGTGGCGTAGCTGCTAAAGGAGCACATCTGTCTTCACACAGGGTAATCGCCGACCATTTACGGGCTGCCTGTTTTCTCCTTGCAGATGGTGTCATGCCCTCTAATGAAGGTAGAGGGTATGTACTTCGGCGCATTATGCGGCGCGCTATGCGTCATGCCCACATGATGGGCGTGAAGGATCCACTCATGTGGCGGCTTGTGCCAAGTTTAGTCGAGTCTATGGGAAAAGCCTTCCAAGAACTTGAACGTGCTCAGGCGCTAATCACAGAGACTTTAAAGTTGGAAGAAACCCGGTTTCAGGAAACTCTAGACAGAGGGTTAAGGCTTCTCGATGAAGCCACCAAGACGCTTGCAAGAGGAAGCCCCCTTCCGGGAGAGGTAGCCTTTAAACTATATGATACCTTTGGATTTCCGCTGGATCTGACGGAAGATGCCTTGCGCGGGAAAGGCCACACGGTTGACCGAGCCGGCTTCGACAGCGCGATGACACGACAACGTGCCGAAGCACGCAAAAATTGGAGCGGCTCCGGTGATACCCTAACTGACGAACTGTGGTTTGAGATAAGAGAATCAGGAAGAACAACTGAGTTCCTCGGGTACAGCACAGAGAATGCCGACGGAGAAGTCACCGCCATCGTCGAAAAGGGTAAACAGGTGGACCAGGCCGGTACCAACTCGAAAGTAATGTTGGTCATAAATCAGACACCGTTTTACGCAGAATCTGGCGGACAAGTTGGGGACACGGGCACCATCACTGACCCGGACAACCTAGAAATCGACATTAGCAATACCACAATTATGGCAGACAACCTGTCTGTACATTCAGGGCAGATAGTATCCGGCACGTTAAAAGTCGGAACCGCGGTGCACCTCCAGGTGAATACGGAACGGCGCTCTGCTCTACGGCGCAGCCACTCCGCGACTCATCTCTTTCACGCAGCGTTGCGCCGACATTTGGGCGATCATGTGAATCAAAAGGGGTCGCTAGTCGCCCCTGATCGTCTACGCTTTGACATCAGTCATCCAAAGGCTGTTTCATCTGAAGAGCTTTTATTAGTTGAAACAGAAGTGAATCAACAAATTCTCGACAATAACGTAGTCACAACCACCCTAATGAAACCGGAGGATGCAATTCAGCAAGGTGCGCTTGCACTATTTGGGGAGAGATATGGCGAGGAAGTTCGCGTAATTTCCATGGAAAGCTCAGATGGGAATGATTACTCAACTGAACTCTGCGGCGGCACACACGTTGAACGCACGGGCAATATAGGTCTTTTTCGGATCATCAGTGAAGGAGCCGTTGGCGCCGGCATCCGCCGACTAGAAGCTCTAACTGGTTCCGGAGCACTTTCACACATTAGACAACAAGACACACTTCTTCGCACCTCAGCTGACGCCCTGAAAGTAAGACCCAGCGAACTTTCAGAACGCATTGCATCGTTTCTGACAGAGCGCAAACAACTTGAAATCGAATTGTCGGATACCCGACGAACCCTGGCGAGCGGTGGAAATAGGGACACAATTGAAGGGGATATTCGAGACGTCAGCGGGATCAAATTCGTAGGACGCCGACTTAAAGGTGTACCAGCGCGCGATCTGCGCAGCCTGGCTGACGACCTTAAAAAACATATTGGCTCCGGCGTAGTCGCCTTGGTAACCGAAAGCGAGGGAAAGGCGGCCATTGTTGTCGGTGTGACGCAGGACCTCACGAACAGGGTCGATGCCATCAAATTAGTCCGCTCTGGAGCAGCCGCCCTCGAAGGAAAGGGGGGTGGGGGCCGACCGGATATGGCACAGGCAGGCGGTCCAAACACTAAATCAATAGACGAGGCATTGGACTTAGTGGAGCGGGCACTCAAAGAATCATTTTCAGAAACGGATGACTGATCCCGAGAGCTACTAATTCGAGAGGGGTCTCTTTGATGGCACAGCATAGAATGTGCTTCTACCTCCTCGACGGAATCTCCATCTCAGTTTTGAAAAGCGCTGTTCTTCATTGATTACCCATCGCAGCTTTTAAATTTTTGCCCACGTGTTCCATGAACTGGCTGGTTGTAAGCCATTCCTGCGCTGAACCAATTAGGATCGCAAGATCCTTTGTCATCGCCCCTGATTCAACAGTCTGGACGCAAACTTTTTCCAAAATCTCGGCAAATTGTTGGACATCAGGCGTATCATCGAACCGTCCCCGATGGTAAAGAGCACGAGTCCACGCAAAAATAGAAGCAATCGGATTAGTTGAGGTTACCTCGCCTCGTTCGTGCTGTCTGAAATGACGGGTGACAGTTCCGTGGGCTGCCTCCGCCTCCACTGTGCCACCGTCAGGACTGAATAAAACTGACGTCATCAAACCTAGTGACCCAAAACCTTGTGCGACAGTGTCGGACTGCACATCACCGTCATAATTCTTACAGGCCCAAACAAACCCGCCCTCCCACTTGAGGGCACAAGCGACCATGTCATCGATCAAACGATGTTCATAGGAAAGTTTCTTTTCTTCGAATTTCTCTCGAAATTCCTTTTCGTAAATTTCCTCAAACAAATCCTTGAAACGACCATCGTAGGCCTTAAGGATAGTGTTCTTTGTCGACATATAGACTGGCCAACCCAACTCCAGGCCGTAGTTAAAGGTCGCGCGGGCAAACCCCCGAATGGAATCGTCCAAGTTGTACATACCAAGGGCAATTCCCGGGCCCTCAAAATCGTAAATCTCGTGCTCGAGTGCCGGACTCCCATCTTTCGGCTCGAACCGGATGGTCATTTTACCAGCCCCCGGAACAATAAAATCAGTCGCGCGGTACTGATCTCCAAAAGCATGCCGACCGATGACGATCGGCTTTTTCCAACCTGGGACCAAACGGGGAACATTTTTGCAGAGAATCGGTTGCCGGAACACTGTGCCACCGAGGATATTTCGTATAGTCCCGTTGGGCGATCGATACATGCGCTTTAGCCCAAACTCCGCGACACGCTCTTCGTCGGGCGTGATAGTTGCGCACTTGACCCCCACACCGTGTTTTTTAATTGCCCCGGCCGCATCGATTGTTACTCGGTCGTCTGTCGCGTCCCGGGACTGGATACCAAGATCGAAATACTTGAGGTCAATGTCAAGGTACGGAAAAATCAACTGGTCCTTAATAAACCTCCAGATCACACGAGTCATCTCATCTCCATCGAGCTCAACGATGGGGTTGGCGACCTGAATTTTCTGCATGTACATTCTCCTGGGGGATCGTTATGCCTTTATGAGGCCCGGATGCAACTTTGACCCGAATCAGCAGACGGGAACATAGCATCGTGCCCATTCTTGTGCATCAAGCAGTCTCAGAAAAAATAGATGGCTGCCGTTTTGTTTGGGAAAGGCGGCAATTCAAAGCACCCTGTTAAAAATTAACGGTCCTGGTGGTGTGCGTTTAATGTGCACCACCACCAAGCTCAACGATATCGATGACCTCATCGGCATCGCGCATGATCGTGACCAATTTTTTGGTTTTCTCTGGTGCAAAACCTCCAGCTACAAAGTGATTTATAGCGGTCGGCAACCATGCCCAGTAGCCATTGTTATCAACCAGCACAATAGGCTTATCATGTAGCTGGAGTTGGCGCCAGGTCATCATCTCAATGGCCTCATCTAGCGTCCCCAAACCACCGGGGAGGACAGCAAAACCGTCTGCAAGTTCAAACATCCTCCGCTTACGGGTATGCATGTCTTTAACGACAATCATTTCAGTAAGGTTCGGATGAGCCACTTCTGGCTTCATAAGAAATTCTGGGATTACACCGGTTGCCACTCCACCATTTGAAAGCACTGAATCAGCCAGGATGCCCATCAGACCGATACCACCGCCTCCAAAGACTAACCGCACACCCCGCACAGCCAAACGCTCACCTAACTTCCGAGCAAAATTACCGTGGACCGCTTCAAAACCCAAGCTGGACCCACAAAAAACGCACAAAGCCTTCAAACCCGAACCCCTAACTCTTTTTTGGTCAAAACTTAGTGCAAGCCAATCGAAAACTCGCGGACAGGGCTTGACTACATTATTGATAGCACCGAAAAATTAATCTGGCAGACTCTACAAAGGATCTCGACTGTCTGCCAACAGACCGCGGTAAACAGCATTATGTCCGGAATACTGGCTCACCCGATTGGACAAAGTCTAGCACTACCTTTCACGGTATCGATGTTCTGCTCCTTTCTTATCCGATCTCTACTGAATGGGGAAAGGGGTCAACGTTGGGCTGTCTTAGCCGTTTCAGCTGGTATCCTGGCAAGCTACTTGGCCACGCTAGGTATCCCCACGTTGCCACCGAGATTTTCTAGTCAGAAATTTTTTTATGTCATTGTTTTGACAACACTCGTCAGCGTTACGTTCCTGCCATCACAGAAACTGTTAGCGAAGTCTGTATTTTTCCTCATAGGGCCCGCTGTTGTTATCTGGCTTTCTGAGCCGAGGCTCAGTTTGCAATCCCCAGCACTTTTCGTGTCCCCGATTTTCCTAGCCGTTTTGTGGCCATTGACTTTTCGCCAATTTGATGCGCTCAAAAATGACGGATTGCATGCCATGTTTATTTTAATTTTCGGTGTAATCGGTATAGCCATCGCAGCAAAAATCGGCGGATCTGCATCGATTACACAGTTGGCGCTTGCAATATTGGCATCAATCACAGGGTTTTGTTCCACGGCTTGGCGAGATCCTGGGTTTAATTTTAATCGGATCTGTACACTAGCGGCGCTCGCACCTCTTCTTGCTCTCGTCAGTCAGTTAGTTTTATTCGGAGGCGCCTCGGTTTTGGCAATGCTACCACTCCTATCATTGCTGGTTTCCGCTCAAGCTACGGCACGGATCTTCCCAAACACGAACAGGCCCACATTGGGGATTGTCATAATTTGCCTTGTCCCACTGGCAGCCAGCGCTACATTAGCCTTATACCTTGAGACTATGTAAAAGGCTTGGTGCGAGCCTTCCTAGTAAGTCTCAATTGCTTACTCGATCGGTCGAGGATAAGTTAGGCATGCTGTGGTGGACTTAGAAAAAAAAGAAAATCCAACCCGCGGGACCGGTTGGAGGAGGCGGCCATTCGTCGTTTTGGCCGCATTAGGCGTCGGTGTGGTGGCAGCCTCCGTGCTTACTCTATCGTTAGTTCGAAACACGAACGATTCATCCCAATTGGCACAGCCATCCGAACAGGCCGACCCTGCCCCAAGTGAAAACGCCGATATTTCGGGCCAGAATAGGGACTCGGAGACAATACGGAAATCCAATCCCAACGCTTCCCGTATCGAAGACGACGATTCGCGGGAAGTATCAATTGATTCCCTTGATGTAGTTGACGGCGAAGGATCAGAGCAAGCACGCCAAACAATGGCAGCAGAGGTTGAAGCAGCCAATGCAGATAGAAGACCTGTCCCTGGCGAAGCCGCGCCCAAGGCCGTTGTGAGAGAGCGATTGGTGGAGGGAACAGAAGATTTTGTTCCCCCAAGCTTTGACGTAGTGACCATTTCTCCAGGCGGCGAGACTGTGATAGCCGGCCGTGGAGAACCCAACTCAAAAATCACACTTCGAGACGGGGAGGAGGAATTAGGAACAGTTGAAACTGATTCCACAGGGACGTGGGTATTTGTTCCGGACGAACCGCTCTCAGAGGGAGTCCGCGAGCTGGATTTACTCACAAAGACACCTGAGGGTATCGAAGTTAACTCCGGCGAAGTCGTGGTCCTAATGCTACCATCACACAATGTAGAACACGAAATAACAGCCAACGATGGGAAACCTGCGATACCACTGGCAGTGCTTCTCTCCCGTGAGGATGGCGGCTCGGCGAAACTGTTGCAGGGGAAAGAGCCCATACACGGGCTTATTGCCTCAGAGAGCCTCACCCTCGACATTCTTAACTACGACGCAAGCGGACAAATAGATTTCTCCGGACAAGGCAAGCCCGATACTAGGATCAGCGCGTACATCGATAATGAGCTAATAGGCATAACAACTGTGATGCCGGACGGGACGTGGACGCTCCTGCCCTCAGACCAGGTAGCTCCGGGTTTGCATACTCTGAGGATCGACCAAGTCGACGAGTTGACTGGCCAAGTTATCTCTCGCCTGGAAACACCATTTTCGATGGCATCTTTTGAACGGCCGATGTCAGGTGAAGGATTGGTCATCGTGCAACCTGGGAATAGTTTATGGCGGATTGCCCGTCGTCTTTATGGTCAAGGTATAAGATACACTATGATTTTTGCCGCCAACCAGGATCAAATTCGCAATCCTGCATTGATCTATCCTGGTCAGATTTTTGTTGTCCCCAGTGAAGGGTAGCGGCTTATAGCAGGGACCACGGGTCATAAAGACCTACCTGCTCGCGCCTTACGATGGAGGGCCACACCCCTCCCGACCATGGAACGCCTGTAATCAGGCGCCAATGCGGCGATATATAAAATCAGGAGCCGCTGCAGTAGACTCCTTAAGCGGCATTTCTAGCACATCCCGCTGGGGTGAAAATTCGCAGGCTGGGTCCGTATTTGCAGCATCGCCCGTCAAAGCGAACGCCTGGCACCGACATCCACCCCAGTCAATTTCTCGGCGTTCACATGATTGACAGGGTTCCGGCATCCATGCTGTCCCCCTATAAAGATTAAAGGCGGGGGAATGTTCCCAAATCCAAGCAAGAGCCCTGTCCTTTACCGAATCAAATTCAAGGCCAGTAATTGATTCGGCGGCATGACACGGCAAAACCTTTCCGGACGGAGCTATATTTAAAAACTGCCGACCCCAGCCGCCCATACAGGATTTAGGGCGTCGCGCATAATAATCTGGCACCACATAGTCAATCACCAGCACCCCCTTAAGCCGTGACCGAGCTTCCTCTACCTGCTGAGTGGCTGCATCCAACTGCTCCCGGGTCGGCAGAAACGCCGCCCTATTGCGCAATGCCCATCCGTAGTATTGGACTTGGGCTACTTCAAGGCGCTCCGCATCAAGCTCTAGGGCCATATCAATCATACTAGGCAGTTGATGGAGGTTTTGTCGGTGCATTACCGCATTAACAGTAAGCGGCATATCCAACTCCCGAACCCAGCGGGAAGCTTCGAGTTTTTTTTCGTGACCGGCAAAACCCGCGACTCTATCCGCTATCTCAGATGTAGTTCCTTGAAAACTGACTTGCACGTGATCGAGACCCTTATCACGCAGCTCCTTGAGACGATCACGAGTCAAAAGAACGGCAGACGTTATTAGGTTGCTGTACAGCCCCACGCCCGCTGCATGTTCCACCAAAAGTTCGAGATCCTTGCGAACAGTCGGCTCTCCTCCTGAAAAATGAATATGCAAGATTCCCATATCCGCCGCCTGGTCAATGACCCGCAGCCAATCTTCAGTCTGAAGCTCATTGCTCGCGCGTTCCAAATCAAGTGGGTTGGAACAATAAGGGCATTGCAGAGGGCAACGGTGGGTCAACTCTGCTAACACTGCATAAGGCACCACCCGGTCTGCGACAGTTGCTTTTGTAGCCGCGTCAGTCCCTTGTTCAATTACATCACTCATGTCACAACAAACCCCTTGTCCGCCAAGTTCTGCAACATGCTCGTGACGTCCGTCAAAATCACATCACGAGAAACCTGGTCAAATTTTTCGCACAAATTATCGACAATTTGCTCAACCGACCGCTCATTATCGCAACGACTGATGACCTCATACGCGACATCGTCGAGTTCAAAAACTCGCTCCGGAGCCAAGATAATCCACTTATCACGCGCCTTATCGAAACGAAATTTTGCATGCCGTACTAACTTAGGGATCGATTCTGCAGAAACGACTAATCGTTTACTCAAATTGGTCTCCAACTATTCACCGGGGATAAAAGCGCCCGGTGGTATATTCCCTGGATCTACGTAGGCGCTATAAAGCGCATCCAACTGCGCCCACAACACATCTGTCTTGAATCGAAGCGCATTAAGCACCGCCTCCTGCTGCTCACGGGTTGAGGCATTCCGGATTACATAGTCACGGCCAAACTGCGCGTCCTTTGGCGCTTCTGATAAACGTTTTTTGAAATACGCTAGAGCCTGGTCATCGGCCCAGTCATAATGCTTACTTAAGCCAGATATTCGAGCCTTGTGAATTGCGGGCGCGAACAACTCTGTTAACGATGATGCAATCATTTCGAGCTCTGAGCGGGAAGAAACAAAATGGACATAAGCATCAACTGAGAAACGAGTCGCCGGCAAAATTCCACGGGTTGAAATCACGTAATCGCGATCAAGGCCTAGCGCGGCTGTTAGCTGTAGATAGCGCGCAATACCGCCATCCTCAACCTCGTAACCGTCGTGATCTAGCACACGGCTACGCCAAGCACACCGCAATTCCGGATCCTTTAAACGGGCCATCAAAGTCAGGTCCTTTTTCGGAATACTGGCCTGGTAATAATATCGGTTGAGCGCCCACGCCTGCACTTGTCCGTGAGTCAGTGCCCCACCGTGAAGAAGAGTATGAAACGGATGGAGGCTGTGGTAACGCTCTGCGCCAATCTGCTCCATCGCAGCCCTAAACTGTTCAGGGCTAAGCAGGTTCTCGCTTTCTACCTTAATTGCGTACCATTCGGTTGGTGTGACTTGGGGGTTGTACTGGGATTCCAAAGTCACAAGACTATCTCCATCCCGTCATAGGATACCTCCCAGCCCGCCTTGGTTGCGAGCGCACGTTCCTCACTATCCTCCAATAAAACTGGATTCGTAGTGTTGATGTGAATAAAAATTTTCCTCGTCACCTGTAAATTTTCAAACGCAGCGATTGTCCCGTCCTCACCAGAAAGACTCATATGACCCATGCGCTTGCCTGTCTTAACGCCCACGTTTTCGCGAATCATCTCATCATCACGCCATAGGGTACCATCAAACAACACCAGTGGTGCACCAGATAGGCGATCCGCCAACTCCTCCGTCATTTCTGCACATCCAGGGATATAAAAAAATTGAACTTCACCGGCCGAATTCTGGACCTCTAACGCTATTGTGTCCTCACCAACAGCCGCCAACTCAACTTCCTCAGCGTCGCCTTCAAGCCAAAGTGCAACCTTACCTGGTACAGAAAATGGCACAACGACAATGCCACTCGCACCCCCATCGAACGAACAAAGCTCAATCGGTTCGTCAAGTACCAGCGTGTTTCGTTGAACAAATTTCGGGTTAAGCACGTTAAAGATACTGTTGGCCTGCAGGACGTTCAGCACTTTGTTTGTGCCATACAGACACAACGGTTGCGATTCGCGGAGGTTTAATAAACCAGCGATATGGTCAACGTCGGCGTTGGTCAACACCACACCTTGAATAGGGCTGTGGCGAAGCCCTTGACTCGGTTGCAGCACCTCATTTTCACCAATCTGCTGCCGCAGATCTGGAGAAGCGTTGAAAAGAAACCAGCGCTCGCCTTTAATACTGACCGCTATCGACGACTGCGTCCGTTGGCTTGCTGCAGGATCACTGCTGCGCGCGCGGCGGCTATTTGGATGATTACAGTTCCACTGGGGATAGCCACCCCCGGCGGCCGCGCCCAAAACTATGATTCTCACGGAAATACATCCAGAAAACCACAAGCGCGATCCGCCGGCGAATGACCGTTTAATGATCAATCACTGATCAAGCTTAGAGATCGGCGCAAGCGTAGCAGTTGATCTCTAGGCCAACAGCGATCTCACGTACGACAGGAGTTGTCCACATAGTCTTGTCCTTTCCAAAACAAAATGGTTGGACTGATCGCATCGCCCGCACCACAGAAGCGCAGGCGACGAGACTTCTTATTGGTTTTAGGGGCTGTAACGCTAGCTATAGATAGAATTGTTTTTATCAATATGCCTTCAAGATGCTATGACCGAAGTATAAAATATCTTGTACTATATTGAAATAACGTGGCAATTCCCCACTAAGGGGACCATTTTGCCTCTAAGGTAGTTCAATCAGCTTTCGCTAGGGACCCCACCGGAGATCTCATAAATCTTTTTTGTTGTAACATCTCAGCTAGTGCCTTCGGTCTACTATTTGGACCAACGCTACTTTGCTGCACAATAGGAGAACATAATGACACGCACGTTAGAGGGAAAAGTTGCGATTGTTACAGGTGCGGCTCGTGGTCTTGGGAAAATGTTTTCATGTGAATTAGCCCGTGCAGGAGCAATACTGGTAGCCGCCGATCAAAACACTTGCGAGGAAACAGTAGCAGAGATAGAGAACAATGAAGGCTCTGCCACTTCGTATCAAGCGGACGTGACCGACCAAAAATCCCTGGAAGACATGGTAGGCCGCGTCGTGGAAGACCACGGACGAATTGATATTCTCGTGAATAATGCCGCGCTCTACGCAAACCTCACAAGCGCCCCCTTTGATAAACTAACGGAGGATGAATGGGACCGCTGCATGGCCGTCAATGTCAAGGGCGTATGGAATTGTTGTCGTGCAGTGGCACCAACAATGCGTGAAAATGGCGGCGGAAGCATAATAAACATGGCGTCACTTGCAGCCACCTACGGGCTTCCATTTTGCCTTCATTACACGGCTTCAAAGGCTGCGGTCATTGGGATCACACGGGGCCTTGCACGAGAACTTGGCCGGCATTGGATTCGCGTTAATGCTATTGCACCAAGCGCAGTTGACACGGAAGGGACAAGAGATTTTTTTGGCGATAAATTTGAACATGCAACCGAGGTAATCCGGGCCAACCAATCACTCCGCGGCACCCTAGAACCCTCCGACATTGCGGGCCAAGTTGTCTATTTGGCTAGCGATGCAAGTCGATTCGTGACTGGCCAAACTCTCATGGTTGATGGCGGGACTACGCTCTTATGACATCTGGCACCTACTAAAACATTTGGCTGGACGGTTGCAAAGGTTTTCCCATCAACGTAACTCGGAAGGTACAGCGTCAATTTTGCCGGATGTTATCGCCCATGGACTACGTGTATTGTTTTGCGGCAGCGCTGCGGGAACAAAATCCGCCCTGCTTGGAGCTTACTTTGCTGGCCCAGGCAACCGTTTCTGGCCAACTCTCCATGAAACTGGCTTGACCCCGAGAATTCTTCAGCCGATCGAATTTAAGTGTTCGCTGGTTTACGGGCTGGGCCTGACGGATTTAGCTAAAAATACTTTTGGGCCCGACAGCTCGCTGAGTGTTAAGGCCTACGACTCCACTCGTTTGAGAGGTTTAATCGAGACATTTTCCCCCTCAGTTCTAGCATTTAATGGAAAAGCCCCGGCACGCGCCTTCCTCGAGCATCCAGTAAAATACGGTCTACAGCCTGAACAAATAAATAATACGAACATTTTTGTACTGCCCTCAACGTCCGGAGCGGCACGCCGCTATTGGGACTCCCAACAGTGGCACGCCCTTTCGCGTTTTGTGACGCGCTAACCATAGCAACAGTAATTTAACGTTAGTCTTGGTTAGGGGTCCCCGGCTGTAATGCCAAGGACCACCCCGCACCTTATTCCCAACAGTACGCGCTATAGCATATCCGCAACCGCATCAATACCTGCCTGCGCACACTGCTCATCTTCGTCTGCGGTCGCACCACTGACTCCTACGCTCCCAATATGAGCTCCATCCTTGGTGAGTATCGGGAGGCCGCCAGGAAAAGCTGCATGCCCAGAGACCTCTGCGATACCAGGAGCTCGGCCTGGCTCACCATCCTTGCCATAAGCTATCTCGCCGAAGAGTCGGGACGGAAACGGAAAGCTCGATGAAGTGGTCGCTTTCATTTCTGCAATCAAAATACTTCCCAAAAACGCGTTATCCTGACGGCGCATTAACTTCGTGTTCCCACCGTCATCTTGAATTGCAATTATTATAGGACTAAACCCATTTTCCTGCTGCAAGGCCTCGCAAGCATCTGCAATTTTTTTTGCCATCTCGAGCGTCAGAGTCGGCTTTGTTTCTAAAGCCTGGGCTGCTCCCGCTATTACAAGTCCAAAAACAAAGGCGCTTATGCCCTTCCACAAATTCACCCTCACCATAATTTTCTCCCTAATGTATTAATTCAAAACACACGAAAATATTGCCATAGAAAGGCGAACCCAAACGATCTCGGAACTCCTTATACCTACAGCTCCAAATGCGCCATCCCTCCATTCACTGAGCCCTTTATGGAATGCTTTACCGGAAGGGGACAACATTTTTGTCCGAAGAACATCTCACTATTGGTGAACGCCATGATGCAACGTTGGACAGCACATGTACCGCCCACCGACACGAGTGGCTAGCAGCAGCAAATAAGTCTAATCCACTATAATGAGAATGCGACTCCTTCTTACCCTCGATTGCAATTTGCTTTGTTTTAAAAAAAGTTAATACCCAGGTTATATCAATCCCAAGCCACGCAGTTCCCTAGCCATTTCCTCTGGGATATCGACTAGCTCTTTCGAATCATTTTTTTCGTCCAATGGTGCAGAGCTAGTTTCCAGATAGCGCCAACCTTGCATGGGACGCGCTGCTCGCAGCACCGTCCGCACTACTGTCGGATCTAGAACGAAAGCGCACTTTTTACTCGCCTCACGATCCTTGCTCCGTTCAATCGCGACTATGCGTTGACGAGCGCGAACATAACCCTTGATAATCCAGTACAACGAGCCGCCGGCTTGTATTTCCTCCGCACGTTTAGGCTTATTGCGAGTCCAATGCCGCAAAATTTGCGGATTACCCGCCTCGGCCATGACACGGAGCCGCCGTCCCTGAAGACGACACAAATGTTCAACATTTTCTACTCCAACGGCCATCTTTAAAATATGAAGCGCCATACCCCGCCTTAATGTGGTAACCCCACACAACCACCCTTCTAATAGAAACTCCAAAACACAACCCTTGCCAACCCTAAGGTACCTTTTGGTGGACCCGACCCATGCGACAAAGAGCGCAAGACTACTGGAACATGAGACCGCCTTATTTCAGGTGCACACCGGCACTTGAATTTGCACGTGGCTCACTTTGCTGGCACAAAATCCAACAACACCGAACCTTCCTCGACCCAATCTCCAACCGCGAAATTAAGCCGCTCGATCCGGCCCGCACTCGGCGCAGTTATGCGGTGTTCCATTTTCATTGCCTCAAGCACCATTAGCGAGGCCCCGGGGGTGACATCAACCCCTTCTTTCACCGTGATCCGCGTAACTCGACCGGGCATTGGTGAAACAAGATCTCCACCATGGGCATGATAAGTGCCCACCGTTGATAGTGGATCATAAACATGCAACTGATAAGTCTCGCCGTCTAACCAAACATTCAATGCATTTTCAACGTCCACGACAGTGCCCCGCACCCGCATACCTCCTAACACTGCGTCAAGGTCATGCTCACCACGCAAAGTTCCCTTCACCAACAGAAAACGCTCTAACATTTCTAGGCGATATTCCCCTGACTCTGACGTTACTTGCACATCTAAATTGCGGTTCCCGTCCTTTAACTGAATTGTTTCGCTTGCCAAAAGATTGAGACGCCACCCATCACTCCTAGCCCAAGGAGAGTAGGGATCTGGAGTATACATCGCTGCCTCGAGCGCTTGTTTTTCGCGCCTCAAAAGCAGGTACAGTATGGCCAATCCTATAACCAAGTCCGATGCTGGTTCGGGTCCTGAAATTAGCTCACTTTGATGTCTTTCAATGAAACCAGTGTCGTAGCCGCCCTCAGCGAATTCTCGATGCCCCACAATTTTCGATAATAAGTTTAGATTAGTCGATACACCAATTACTTGTGTTTCATTTAAAGCCTGACCCAACGAATGTAATGCAGCATTTCGGTCAACACCCCACGTTACAATTTTTGCGATCATCGCATCGTAATAAGGTGTTACCTCATCCCCCGAAGCTACGGCGGTATCAACACATACCCCCGGTTTGTTCTTTGGCAACAGCAAATGTGTTATCAGTCCAGGAGAAGGGAGAAACCGACGAGCCGGATTTTCCGCATAGAGACGCGCTTCAATCGCGTGACCGTCAAGAACTATCTGATCCTGACTCATCGGAAGTGGTTCACCAGATGCGACCAGGAACTGCCATTCCACTAAATCCTGGCGAGTAAGCATTTCAGTAACCCGGTGCTCCACCTGAATTCGCGTATTCATCTCTAAAAAGTAAAATTTATCCCGACGATCAACCACGAATTCGACAGTACCAGCACCCACATAGTCTATTGTCTTTGCAGCAACGAGAGCTGCATCGGTTAAATGCCGACGCAGTTCTGCACTAACAGCAGACCCTGGCGCCTCCTCAATTACTTTCTGATAGCGACGTTGAACGGAGCAATCCCGCTCGAACAGATGAACAGTGCCACCATGTTGGTCCGCGAAAATTTGAACCTCTATATGACGCGGATCGGGGAAATATTTTTCCAGCAACAACCGATCATTTCCAAAGGCCGTCATAGCTTCTCGGCGGGCGGCCTGCAGCCCCTCCTGAAGTTCCAACTCATCACCAACGACTCGCATGCCGCGACCGCCACCACCGGCGACGGCCTTAATCATCAGCGGATAGCCAATATTCCGCGCCTCCGCCAAAATTAGTTTCAGATCTACATTTAATACATCACAGCCGGGTATCACTGGCAGCCCTGCATTGGCCATTAGACGTTTTGCCTCGTCCTTGGCACCCATCAAACGAATCGCTTCAGGCGATGGACCGATGAACGTGAACCCACCATCTACGCAAGCCTGCGCGAAATCACCATCTTCTGCCAAAAAACCGTAGCCCGGATGAATCGACTCCGCGCCCGAACGCCTCGCTACGTCAAGCAATGAGTCAATGTGCAGGTAGCTTTCGGCAGCGGGGGCGGCACCCACTCTGTATGCAATATCTGCTAAATGGACGTGACGGGCACTCACATCGGCATCTGAGTAAACCGCGATCGTATGAATACCCAATTTACGTGCGGTCGCAATAATCCTACATGCGATCTCGCCCCGGTTTGCGACCAGCACAGTTTTGAACATTATCCCCTCCCCCTGTAAGGGGGCACCCCGGGGCCAGGAATATACATATCGTTCGGCGGCAAGGACGTCTGATACCAGACGTCGATCGGCATACCACCACGCGGGTACCAAAATCCGGACAGCCTCAACCATGCCGGCGCAAATTCATCGACCACACGCCTTGCAATCATAACCGTGCAATTTTCATGGAACACGCCGACATTCCGAAAGGAGGAAAAATACAACTTAAGTGACTTGCTCTCTATCAACCAATCCCCTGGAATATAATCGAGCACAAAGTGGGCGAAATCCGGCTGACCGGTAATGGGACAGAGAGCTGTAAATTCTGGACAAGTAAACCGTACAGTGAATTTATGGGCGCTGTTTTCATTCGCTATCCGGTCAAGCACCGCCTGCTCGGGACTATCAGGGAGCGCCACCTTACGCCCTAACACCCTCGGTTCAGGACTCTTTGTTAGACCCGCCATTACTCTCAAACCCTCAAAATCTCACGACCTGTACAACTAACTAACTAAAAACCCGTCAGTGGCGTTAGGAGAAATCAACCAGCGAAGCCCAACACATCAAAAATATGGAAAAAAGTCACCTAACAATTATGATTCTCCATTTGTTTTTAATAGTCACCATGGTGCGGGCATGACCTGACGCCCGGCATTGGCACACAATTCCTTACATCCGGAAAACTCCAAATCGAGTCTCAGGAATAGGAGCATTAAACGCCGCAGAGATCGCCAATGATAGAACAGTTCGTGTCTCTACCGGGTCTATCACCCCGTCATCCCACAGCCTCGCTGTAGCATAGTATGGGTTCCCCTCTTCTTCATATTGACTCAAAATGGGAGCCTTGAACTCTTCTTCCTGCACCGGAGTCCAGGTTTCACCCCGTTTAACTAGGCTGTCTCCCCGGACGGTCGCGAGGACATTGGCCGCTTGCTCACCTCCCATCACAGAGATCCTAGCGTTCGGCCACATCCACAGAAATCTCGGGTCATAGGCTCTCCCGCACATGGCGTAGTTACCGGCACCAAAACTCCCACCGATAATAACGGTAAATTTAGGAACTTGGGCGCAGGCTACGGCAGTAACCAGCTTGGCACCATCCTTGGCTATCCCACCGGCCTCGTACTTTTTTCCTACCATAAAACCATTGATGTTCTGCAAAAACACGAGCGGCACCCGGCGCTGACAACAAAGCTCGATAAAGTGAGCACCCTTGAGAGCAGATTCGGAAAACAAGATACCGTTATTCGCGACAATGCCAACGGAATAACCGGCCAAACGCGCAAAGCCGGTGACTAAAGTCTGGCCATACAGCTGCTTAAATTCATCAAATTCGCTACCATCAACTAAGCGAGCAATCACCTCGCGCACTTCAAATGGTTGCCTCAAATCCGGTGGAATCAACCCGTAAAGGTCCAACGCTTCATACTTTGGCATAATCGGCAGCCTGGGACGTTGGTTAGGATTTTTTTTGTCTCCAAGGTTGCCAACGATATGCCTAGCAATCGCTAGGGCATGTATGTCATCAACAGCATAATGATCAACCACGCCCGAAGTGCGGGCATGAATGTCGGCGCCACCGAGTTCCTCCGCACTAACCTCTTCACCGGTGGCTGCTTTTACCAGAGGTGGGCCACCCAAAAAAATAGTACCCTGTCCGCGAACGATTATACACTCATCTGACATTGCCGGAACGTAAGCCCCACCAGCTGTGCAACTCCCCATCACTACCGCTATCTGCGGTATCCCTTCAGCTGACATTGTTGCCTGGTTGTAAAAGCCACGACCAAAGTGTCGTTGGTCCGCGAATGCCTCTGCTTGATACGGAAGATTGGCTCCTCCTGAATCAACCAGATAGATACACGGCAATCGATTCTGTTGTGCAATCTCCTGCGCACGGAGATGTTTTTTCACCGTGATTGGAAAATAAGTTCCACCTTTGACCGTAGCGTCATTCGCAATAATCATGCACTCAATGCCGCTAACACGGCCTATCCCAGTAATAAGGCTACCAGCCGGCGCGTCACCTCCATACATGCCGTGCGCGGCTAACACTGACAACTCAAGAAACGGTGCCCCAGGGTCAAGCAGTTGGTCCACCCGGTCACGAGGTAGAAGTTTTCCGCGCTCCAGATGCCGAGCACGAGCAGCCTCACCTCCTCCCTTACTCGCCTCCAGGACCTTTCCTCGAAGATCTCCAACTAATTGCCGCATGCGCGACGTATTTTCCTGGAACTCCTTGGATGACGTATCGAGAGTTGACTGCAGAACGTTCATCGATAAAACCACTCTTGGCAACAACAGTTTATATGTTTCAGGCGAGTCTGCCGCATCGTGCGATCCCTTAATGAATGACCGGTCTCCATATCCCTTTTGACGAAACTTTTTTTAGGAGGCAAAGGATCCGGATCGGTACAGACAACAGTGCAACATGCTACTCCGACGCAACTGCACGGCTTATTACCAAACGCTGCACGTCGCTCGTGCCCTCATAAATTGTGCACACCCGCACATCACGCCAAAGTCTCTCCACAGGATAGCCACGCACAAATCCGTATCCGCCGTGAATTTGAATTGCCGCAGAACACACCTCCTCAGCCATCTCAGTTGCAAATAGTTTTGCCATCGAGGCTTCTTTAAGAGCGGGACGGCCCGCATCTTTAAGAGCAGCGGCATGCCAAATCATCTGTCTCGCAACCTCAATTTTTGTTGCCATGTCAGCAAGACGAAACCCGACCGCTTGATGTCGAATAATTGCCTTTCCCATACTTTCGCGATCCTTCGCGTAAGAAAGGGCCGCCTCGTAAGCGGCTCGCGCTATTCCAAGTGCCTGCGCACCGATACCGATACGCCCGCCTTCTAAGTTAGCCAGTGCAATTCCGTATCCTTGTCCCAACTCACCAAGGACCATATCGGGGTACACCTCGAGATCCTCGAACGAAAGCTGGCACGTATCGGAAGCCCGCTGACCTAATTTATCCTCCTTGGCCACTACCCTATATCCTGGCGAATCCGTGGGAACAATGAAGGCACTGATTCCTTTCTTCCCAGCATCCGAATCCGTAACGCCAAAGATGAGTGCTATATCAGCGCTGGCGCCGGACGAAATAAACTGCTTCGAACCATTGATCAAGTAGCGGTTCCCTTTTAACTCCGCTTTAGTGTGGAGATTCGAAGCGTCAGAACCAGCCTGCGGTTCTGTTAGACAAAAGCAACCGCGCAGTTCACCCCTTGCTGCAGGACGAAGATAACGGTCTTTCTGTTCATCCGTCCCAAACTGATTAATGGGCGCACAAACCACCGAATTTTGTAGACCTACCAGCAGACCGCATGCGCCATCGGCTGCCGATATCTCTTCTATTACCACCGCCAATGAAACATTATCGGCTCCAGCGCCACCCCACTCTTCAGGGATAGTCATTCCAAGAAGGCCTAGCTCTCCTAGTCGTCCTGCCACTTCAGCCGGGAATCGAGCCGTCTCATCCCATTCAGCAGCAAAGGGGGCTATCTCCGACTGCGCAAACGCGCGCACCGATTCTTGAATCATTTTTTGGTCGTTAGTTAGTAACATGCTCTAACACTCTTCAAATTGACACGCACGGGAAACAACGACTCAAGTGGTTTATCCATGACACCACGGGACGAGGCTTTAAGTAGATTAACACTGATCAACCGATATCAATACCTGAGCTAATCCACTCGTTCTATTGCGACTGCCGTGGCCTCCCCACCACCGATACACAGTGCCGCAACACCTTTATTTACCTGGTACTTATGCATTGCACCAACCAATGTGCATATAATTCGCGAGCCCGAGGAACCAACTGGGTGCCCCATAGCACAAGCACCTCCATGCACGTTGATTTGATCTGCAGAAAGTCCATGCTCACTCATTGCAGCCATTGTAACCACTGCAAATGCTTCATTGATTTCATACAGATCGACATCACCCTTTGACCAGCCTGTCTTCTCGAAAATTTGGGAAATAGCGCCAACCGGTGCGGTGGTGAACCACTCCGGTGCCTGGCTATGAGTGGCGTGCGCAACAATGGCCGCGAGAGGCCTGAGCGCCCTCTTTTCGGCCTCAGACCTTCGCATCAAAACTAAGGCGCTTGCACCATCGGAAATCGAGCTTGAGTTCGCCGCCGTCACCGTACCATCTTTTCGGAAAGCTGGCTTAAGGTTAGGTATTTTTTCGAGATTTGCAGAAAATGGTTGCTCGTCTCGATCAACCAGCAGCTCTTCTCCTCGCTTTTTAATCATGACAGGAGCCATTTCCGCGTTGAAGCTCCCGTCTTCATTGGCCTTCTTCCCGCGCTTAAGTGAACGGATGGCAAATTCATCCTGAGATTCTCGCGTGAATTGGTATTTCTCAGCTGTGTTTTCTGCAAAAACACCCATCAACTGACCCTTATCGTACGCATCCTCAAGACCATCTAAAAACATATGGTCCTTGACCTCCGCATGCCCCATTCGCAAACCCTGACGGGCTTTCGGAAGTAAATATGGCGCGTTAGACATGCTCTCAAGTCCGCCAACCACAGCAATATCGCTAGAACCGGCAAGGATCGAATCGTGACCAACCATGGTAGCCTTCATGCCTGACCCACACATCTTATTTATGGTCGTTGCCCCAACGTCAATGGGCACCCCGGCACCAAGCGCCGCCTGACGCGCAGGAGCCTGGCCCTGCCCCGCGGGCAGGACACAACCCATTATGACCTCAGAAACATCTTCCTTCGAAACTTGAGATCGCTCCAGGGCTGTCTGTATCGCTACAGCACCTAATTTTGGCCCCGCGACAGACGATAGACACCCTTGGAAACTCCCCATCGGGGTTCGTGCCATGCCAACGATAACAATTGGATCTTCCTTCATATTCCAACTCCTTAAAAAGCAGGCGTTTCATGGAGCAGACACGCCAGAACCATCTACTTGAACTAAATTCACCCGCCATCAAAAACTTATATAACCATGTTTTATGGCAACGAAAAGATAACGCACACGGGCTCTAAAAAGGGTTCGTAACAATACCGCCTTCAACACGAAGGGTAGCGCCATTAGTAGCGCTGGACTGGGTTGAACAAACATAGCAAATCATATTTGCCACCTCTTCCGGGGTCGCAAAACGTTGAAGCAATGAGGATCTTCGCCTCTCCGAAAATAGGCTGGCCTTTAGTGCACTGACCGTTGTGTTCTGGGCAGCGGCCCGAACAGACAATCGTTCTTCACTTGCCTCAACCCACGTAGGTCCCGGCAAAACCGAATTAACCGTAATATTAGTTTTTTTAGTGTATTCCGCCGCCCCTCGGGCAATCGATAACTGAGCACTTTTGGAAAACCCGTAGTGGACCATTTCTTTCGGGATAAGCACACCCGACTCACTCGAGACAAAAACTACTCTTCCCCAATCTTTTTTTTCAATCATACGTTGCAGATAGTGCCGGGTGAGACGAACGCCACTCATAACATTCGCGTTAAACATCCATTCCCAGTCTTCATCCAAGACATCAAAAAATGATTTTGGTTCGTAGACCCCCATGTTGTTCACTAAAATATCAACCTCAGGAAACGCCTCAATTACAGCAGAACAACCAGGCGCATCGGAAAGATCTACTGCTACTCCGTGAAGTTCAGCGTCCTTGTTATCCTTTCGTATGGAGGAAACGGCGCGGTCAATTGCCAACTGTGTACGTCCATTCAGAATGACCTCAGCCCCCATTTGCGCCAGCCCTTTCGCCGTAGCAAGACCGATGCCCCGTGTCGACCCCGTCACAACTGCAAGTTTTCCTTTTAACACACGACTCATAATCTCATTTCCACCTTTAACTGATAATTCTAACTAACTTTTTTAAATTCCGACGGATGTCAGCCCGATCCATAGTGATCATTTCAAAAACAAACTGGTCACGCTTTACCCGGTTCTTTTAGTCTCTGTTCTGCAACCTCATAGATCCTCGTACGAACTTCGGGGTTCGCTTCAAGCAACTCATGGAACTCACTGGTCTCAAGTATCAAAAGATCACAAAAAGCTTTAGCGACCACATCTGCAACCCGGGGAGCCTCATTGATCAAAGCCATTTCGCCAAAAAATTCACCACTGCCTAAAGCGACTGCACCTGTGTCAAGTGAGACCTCGACAACTCCCGACGCAATAAAATACATGCAATTACCCACCTCACCCTTTCTTACGATGTGTTCACCTGGCACAACCAGGGATGGCTTCAGAAGGCCGCCAATTTCAGAAACTCTGGCCGAATCAAGACCCGCAAAGAACGGTACACGGGGAATAAGCTGTTGTGCATCAAGTCCAAGATCGAGGCTTGGCTGGGCCTCTAGGATAGCTAAACGCTGATTTAACTCTATCTCAAGATTTTTGAAAACCTCGGAGCTAATTATTGCCTGATCGTACATGGATCGGTAATTCGATTCCTCCAGGCGAACGGCGATTCTTCCTAGATGGCACTCTTTTAAAGTTCGCGAATATTGAGGGTATTGTAATTCTAGCGCATCAAATGCACTGGCGGTTAACGCAAGACGTTGCCCAATGATTCCTTTCAGTTTCGACTGCGCGTCTTCACCGACCACTTCACCGACCTTGACAACACTCCGGTTCAGTTGAGCGTTAAGAACCGGAATTGTCGCGGAAAGCACTTCAAACCGTTTCACAAGATTTTCCGAAAGAAAGCCTGTCAAACCAACTCGACGATGAAGATAACGCGCCGAACGAAATCGCCAGTCAAAAGCAAGAGATTTATTTACCGCGCTGCGGTACCCATCCACCCCTCCACGCTTCAATCCATCCAGTATATCATCTATCTGGTCAAGCAACGGGCGTGCCACGTTCGTCCCGATGTAACCCTTGGCGTAAAAATCTAAATAGGATTTTCTCTCGTGGTTTCCGAGGGCCGCAAGCCCTATACCAATCCACTCATCCGGAGTTATGCCTTCGAGAGTTTGCAGTTTGTCATCGACCACTTTGACTCGATTTTTGAATTCGCCGAGGAACTTTAGGGAGATATCTGGGTCGATTTGATACTCGTTTGCGACTGCCTCAACATCCTCTCCAACACGCCTCAACGACAACCCCATAGCACGGTCCCGAACGGCTTGTTCTGCTGGAGAGAGCTCATCGAGGCCAAAAATGGAGAGGACCCATCCCATAGTCGTGGCGTTAACAAACAAAGTAAACAGCACGAAAGCGGCAACCAGAATGCCAACAAAGCTCTGCACATCTTCGGGGATAGCCGGATTTTCGACGACCGCGAGAGCCAAGGCGAGCGAAACTGCTCCACGCAATCCGCCCCAAAACATTACTGTTTTGTAGCCAGTATCAATCCGCTCAGCAAAACCGGTAAATGTTAAAAGCGGTAAAACACCATAAATAATTACTGCACGCGCCGCGAACGCAGCAACTAAGAGGACTATCAATAAAACGACTTCTTCTATTCCAGTGTGACTTAGAAGTCGTGGCACTACGATACCGACGAGGACGAAAATCAATGAATTCGCCCAAAAGCCCATTTGCTCCCAGGTTTCTCTTAAGCCATGCCAAGATTGCGCCGAAATAGCCGTCCGGCCGATCGAACCGACCACTAACGCAGCAGTCACCACTGCCATCACGCCAGATACATGCAAGTAATGCTCTGCCACAATAAAGGACAAATACGCGAGACTGATAGTCAAGGTAGTTTCAGCCATCGGCAGGTTACGTAGCCGGGCTATCAAGTAGCAAATTACCCTGGCGCAGAGATAACCCACCAGCACACCGCCCACAAACACTTTTAGAAAAGCCCAAGCTCCACCCAACAAACTCGGCTCCGCTTCTCCAGTTAACATGACAACTAAAATGCTGAATATGACTATAGCGGTGGCATCGTTTAGCAGGCTTTCGCCTTCAACTAAAATTGCTAGCCGTTTTGGTGCACCCAGATCTTTAAAAATAGCAACGACTGCCACCGGATCCGTTGCAGATACAATTGCACCAACAAGCAGACAAGCAACCAATGCGACCCCAGAGAATTCCCAAAGCGCGTAGCCGACCACGATCGTCGAAATTAATAATCCGACGATTGCTAGCAGCAGGATCGACCCTATGTCATCGAATAACCGACGTACATCTATCGACAAAGCTGATTCAAAAATTAATGCTGGCAAAAAGACAAAAAATATCGTTTCAGATGAGATCGAAAAACCGCTCAGAGCTCCGAAAAAATCTCCAAAAACGCCCCAACCGTGAAGATCCCCAAATAAAAGCTTTGTTGCCCCGATAACGCAGCCAAGTACCGCCAATAAAACCGTGTATGGAAAATTTAAACGCCTAGCGGCAGGAACCATCGCGACAGTTACCGCAAGCAAACCCGCCAGACCGAACACAGTGTGCCAAACGTGATGTTCCATTCCAACACCAGCCCTTTCAGGGATTAACGCTCGTCTCCAAACAATTATTGTAAATTAATGAAACTAATTTTTAAATTATCCGCCGAGACCCCGCCACGGGCCCAATCACATGATCTTCACAAATGTGGCAAACGATCTTCCACATTGTTAATGCTACGAAGACTGCATCGCTAAGGGCAAGTACTTGTGTCGCTAAAGATACTCGGACAAACATTCCAGCAATTATTCAGTCTCCTCAAAGAGCTCACGCCCGATCAGCCAACGGCGTATTTCTTGGGTGCCAGCGCCGATTTCATAAAGTTTAGCATCTCTCAACAAGCGTCCAGTTGGAAACTCATTGATATAACCATTCCCACCTAGGCATTGAATAGCTTCAAGGGCCATCCACGTCGCCTTTTCAGCGGCAAAAAGAATCACCCCTGCGGCATCTTTTCGGGTCGCCTCGCCACGATCAAGTGCTTTGGCAACCGTGTAGACATAAGCTCGGCAGGCGCTCATCGTGGTGTACATGTCGGCGAGCTTTCCCTGCATTAGCTGAAATGTCCCTATTGGGCGGTCGAATTGCCTTCGCTCGTGAACATACGGCAGAACTATATCAAGGCAGGACTGCATGATACCTACCGGACCGCCGGAAAGGACTGCGCGCTCGAAGTCGAGTCCACTCATTAGAACTTTCGCGCCCTCACCCTCACCTCCCAATAAATTCTCGATCGGAACCTCGCAATTCTGAAAAACTAGCTCCCCAGTATTCGAGCCACGCATACCCAATTTGTCGAGTTTTTGCGCTGAGCTAAAACCCTTAAACCCACGTTCAATGAGAAAAGCTGATATACCATGGGAGCCGGCTTCGGAGTCAGTCTTTGCATACACCACTAAAACATCAGCGTCCGGGCCGTTAGTAATCCACATTTTGGAGCCGTTAAGAACATACCGATCACCATTTTTCTCGGCTCGAAGTTGCATGGATACTACATCGGAACCAGCGCCCGGCTCGCTCATGGCCAATGCCCCTACGTGCTCACCCGATATGAGTTTGGGTAAATAGCGTCGCTTCTGATTATCAGTAGCGTTGCGACGGATTTGATTTACGCAAAGGTTAGAATGTGCCCCGTAGGACAGCCCAACGGCCGCCGAGGCACGACTAATTTCCTCAAGTGCCACCACATGATCTAAATATCCCATGCCAGCACCACCGTACTCCTCCTCAACTGTGATACCGAGCAGGCCAAGGTCCCCAAATTTTTCCCACAAATCTGACGGGAAATCGTTGGTTCGATCGATCTCAGCGGCACGAGGGGATATTTCATCGGCGGCAAAACTGGCCACCGTATCGCGCAGCATTTCAGTGCTTTCTCCGAGATCAAAGCTCAACTGCGGCAACTGGTTGGAAATCATGGGCGACCCCAGAATCGTTTTTGTTGTAAAAATGCTTCAAAATACCTGTCCTAGAGGCCGCATAGAAGCCATTTTAGACCTGTGGGAAGCAGAAGCTGTAGGATCATAGCATGGATAATATTAAAATCGGGTTTGTTGGCCTTGGGAACATGGGTTCACCAATGGCCACCACCATCATCAATGCAGGCTTTGAACTGTTTGTCTTCGACGCGGCGGGGACGGCGGCGCGTGCACCAAGAGATGCGCACATAATGGAGGATATCGAAGGTATAGCTACAAACTGCAAAATCGTGCTCCTTTCCTTGCCCGACGGGAACGCTGTAGCCGAGGTAGCCGGGAGAATTTCGGCAACTCCGGACTTACAAACACATCTGGTAGTGGATCACTCAACTATCGGTGTGGAAGCCGCACGAGCCAACCACCTCCTTTTAAACACGAAAGAAATTGGATATCTGGATGCGCCCGTCAGCGGAGGTACTGCGGGAGCACGCAAAGGAACACTGGCTCTGATGGCATCGGGAGACCAAAACTTTTTTAATCAAGCCGACCCAATACTGGCGGCATTTGCCAAGAATCGCTTTTACATCGGTTCGGAACCCGGGCAAGGGCAGGCAATGAAGCTTTTAAATAATTTCCTATCCGCTACCGCCATGACCGCCACCAGCGAGGCAGTTGCATTTGGCGAAGCACTTGGACTTGACCCAAGAATAATGATCGACGTCTTCAACGCATCAAGTGGTCAAAACACTGCCACCAGCGATAAATTCCCGCGTCGCATCCTGACAGAGACATTTGACGCAGGGTTTACCATAGACCTCCTAGCTAAAGACGTAAGCCTTTACCTAGAAGAAATAGCTAAGGGCCCAAGCCAAGTCATCATAGCAAAATCAGTTGGGAGCGTTCTTAAACATATGTTGTCCAAGATGCCGGGGGTCGATTTCACGAGAATTTACCAGTTTACCAAGGAACAAGCGAAAGTAGATTAAAATGCCCGAACCTATCACTTTATTTTGGCAACCGGGTTGTACAAGTTGTTTAAGGGCGAAGGAATTCTTGCGCTCACATGCGATCGATTTCGATTCGATTAATATCGCTGAGTCACCGTCTGGTTTGGAGAAACTAACTAAACACGGCATCAAAGCAGTTCCCGTATTGATGCAAGGCGAGCGTTTTATTTTCGCCCAAGTCCTGGGCGACATCGCCAAATTTTTGGACATCGAGGATGACAACCATGTGCCACTGACTCCAGAGCAACTAGTCACACGGCTAATCACGATTTTCAGCGCGGCACAGCGCTACGCGCATCAAATTCCTGTTTCACACCTGAATCATTTGTTACCCGGTCGAGCACGTAGCTACCGTGAACTCGCCTATCATATTTTCCGGATTGCAGAATGCTTCTTGGAGGCTACAGAGGGCGCCACCTTAACCGATGGGGACCTCAACAAACCACCGGACAAAAACCTTCAAACGGGCGAGGAAATAGCAGAATATGGCCAAAGTGTGCTGAAAGCAGTGAAAGTTTGGTGGAACAGCGCAAAGAACAGAAAGGAGAAACAAATAATTGCGACGTATTTTGGACCACAAACTCTACATGTGGTTCTGGAAAGAACCACCTGGCACAGCGCTCAACACACCCGCCAGTTGATGATGGTTCTGAAAACACTTAACATCGAACCTGATGGCCCGCTTCTTCCAGAAACCTTATCAGGACTGCCGCTGCCAGAAAAGGTATGGGACGATTAAAGCGCGCGCAATTTCCGATGTTGCACTAAAAAATAACCGAGCATCAATACGAAACATGAAATAACAAACAATTTATTTACGAACCAATTGGCAGTCCAGATGTTCCAGTTGGGGTCCCCAAAAAACAAGTTAAATTTTACCGAGATAATAGTTATTTCAATTATCGATACAAACACTGCTAACACATATGTATAACGCTGCCAGTGAAGTAACGCCCATCCTAACCATATGTGAACTACCCACCAAAAATCCCACATAACGTACTTGTCCAGCGGCACTCCCTCATACCACGCAAAAACAAGTGGCAAAACGAACTTAATAACGAGAGTCCAAGATGCCAGGATAAACAAAAAACTTGCGAGAAATCTAACCACGTTAATCAGCCTACTCCAAAGCGAGGTTAAAAACCTTCAACGACTAGCTGAAAAGACGAGCGGTATCACGAGTCCACGCCGAAATCGGAATTCCGACCGGACATACATTTATACAAGGTTGGTTCAGACAACTCACACATGCACTCGCATCTGCATGAATAGACATATAGTCAGCCTTGCCCAACTCATAATTGCCGTAATCTGAAGCATACATCCGAGTTCGTAGCACTTCCGATATTTCCACATTCTTCGGACAAATGTCGATACATACATCGCACCCATGCCGACAATATCGAGATCCATTCAACGCCAAGTAATGCTCTAACAACCGAATTACGTATTCCGTGATC
>CAZSYW010000003.1:38444-49600 GCA_964611315.1 uncultured Rhodospirillaceae bacterium | reverse complement strand
TCCCCGAAGTGGATGCAAGCCCGTTCCAGCACGGCCTACATTTCCAGTTAAAAGGGCGAGTGAAATCAGACAGCGCGCATTATCTGTCCCATGAATGTGTTGCGAGACCCCCATGCCCCAGAAAATTATCCCACGATCAGCACGGCCGTAGGCCCGTGCTACCTCGCGGATGGTACGGGCCTCCACCCCACAGTATTCCGACATCACTTCTGGAGCATATTGTAAGAGATGAGCGCGTAACGCTTCAAATCCTTCGGTTCGCGATGCCACATATTCGGCATCAAACAAGTTTTCTCCGACTATTACGTGCATTAACGAGTTCAACAAAGCAACGTCACTGCCAGGCTTGTGCTCAATCATATAATGTGCGTGACGTTTCAATGCCTGCCCACGTGGATCTATCACAATCAACTTAGAGCCGGCCTGGGTAGCTTTTTTAATAAATGAAGCTGCTACCGGGTGGTTTTCAGTGGGGTTCGCACCAACGACTAGAATCACGTCAGCATTAACAGCCTCGTTGAATGGTGCCGTCACTGCCCCTGATCCAATCGTCTCCATCAAGGCCGCAACAGAACTCGCATGACAAAGCCGAGTACAGTGATCAACATTGTTAGTACCAAAACCAGTCCGTACCATTTTCTGCACTAGATAGGCTTCTTCATTCGATCCCTTAGCACAGCCAAACCCACTTAAAGCACTGCCCCCATGTTTTGCGCGGATTTCTCTAAAACCCTGTGCGGCAAGGTCAAGGGCTTCGTCCCAAGAGGCCTCCCGGAAATGAGTAAATGGATTACTGGGATCTACCTTATCGACCGCGGACTTGGGAACACCATCTTTACGCACCA
This sequence comes from uncultured Rhodospirillaceae bacterium, assembly GCA_964611315.1. GTDB lineage: Bacteria > Pseudomonadota > Alphaproteobacteria > UBA7887 > UBA7887. Next base: position 48,755 of record CAZSYW010000003.1, on the reverse strand, counting down.
AAGGCAGGGTCAAACGATGTGGGTGATGCACATAGTCAAAGCCAAACCGTCCCTTAACACACAGTCGACTTTTGTTTGCCGGCCCATCACGACCTATAACTGACTTAATCCGGTTTCCATCCATCTCAAACGTGGTCTGACACCCCACTCCGCAATACGGGCATAAACTGTCGATCGACCTCCGTTTGGGCTTGGACACTGTCGAAACGGCGAACAGTGCGCCAGTCGGACAGGCTTGCACACATTCCCCACATGCCACACAACTTGACTCCCCCAACCCGTCACCCATATCAAAAACAATTGAATTCCCAGCACCCCTTCCAGCCATTCCGATGACGTCGTTGACTTGGACCTCACGGCACGCTCGAATGCAACGTGTACAGTGAATGCACGCATCAAGATTGACCAACATAGCGGGATGACTAGAATCAGCTGGTGGTCCACGTCGTTTCGGAAAACGACTCTCAGGTGGGCCAATCCTCTCAGCCCACTGCCAAAACTCGGAATCAGGGTCTTGCGTTTGCGCACGAGCCGGTTGATCTGACAGCAATAGTTCCATCACAATCGATCTTGCAGAACGTGCCCGGGCGCTCTCCACACCAACCACCATACCCGTCTTTGGAATGCGATTGCACGATGACGCCAGAACCCGTTCGCCCTCAATCTCAACCATACAAACGCGGCAATTGCCATCGGCACGGTACCCGGGCGCTGAGCTAAAACAGAGGTGCGGTATTTCCATCCCTAACCTCTGAGTTACTTGTAAAATAGTTTCGCCAGGAAGGCCGTATACCTCCTGACCATCTATGGTAAACCGTATCTTCTCGCTCATACCGGCAGATCTTCCTGAAAAAACTCAAACGCCCGTAGGAGTGGATTCGGCGCAGCCTGACCAAGACCACAAATTGACGCATCTGCCATTGTCACACTTAACTCACGCAAGAGCCCCTCATCCCAAACCGGACGTTCCATGAGCTCGACAGCCTTCTCGCAGCCCACCCGGCAAGGCGTACACTGACCGCAACTTTCGTCAGCAAAGAAACGCATAAGGTTCAGAACAACGTGGGTGATTTCGTCGGCTTCACTCAGAATTATGACCGCGCCAGAACCAACAAAACATCCATGGTCATCAAGAGTGCCTATATCAAGCGGAATGTCTGAAAGTCGAGCAGGCAAAATGCCCCCTGAAGCACCTCCAGGAAGGTAGGCCTTGAATTGGTGACCCTCCTGCATACCTCCCGCAAACTCCTCTATAAGCTCCGATGCGGTAACGCCCACTGGGGCAAGTTTGACTCCCGGATCCTTTACACGCCCAGATACCGAAAACAACCGCAGCCCTTGACCGCCTCGACGACCTTGCCCGGTGAACCATTGGGCGCCCTTGCTCAAAATTTCCGGCACCCAATAAAGCGTTTCAACATTATGAATAAGTGTTGGACGGCCAAACAAGCCAAACTCAGCCGGGAAAGGTGGCTTATGGCGAGGCTCCCCACGCTTGCCCTCCAGGCTTTCAAGCATCGCTGACTCCTCACCACAAATATACGCGCCAGCCCCCCTTCTTAAGAAAATGTTTAACCCATCGATCAGCCCCGCAGCGTCAAGAACTTCTAATTCTTTTCTCAGTACGGATCTTGCTCCGGGATACTCGTCTCGAATGTATATGTATATATTGGTCGCTCCAACGGCCCAGGCTGCGACCAGCATGCCCTCGAGAAATCGATGAGGATTAGTTTCGAGAATGAAACGATCTTTAAATGTGCCGGGCTCACCTTCATCGGCATTAACAGCTAAAAGCGGCTCGTCTGTGTCACAAACAAGCCGCCATTTTCGTCCCGCCACAAAACCTGCGCCACCAAGTCCACGAAGTATACTATTTTCTATTTCTGTTATCACTGACTCGGTTTCACGGAACCCGTTGATACATTCCCGCAACAGGTTGTAACCACCTGCCGACACATAATCTTCAAATTTTAAATACTTGGGAATCTGTGATGAACGCAGACCCTCAATAATTCCATATTCGACCGAGGAAACCGTTGCATAATCGACTTGATATTGGCCAATTGCAGCAACCGGGGCACATTCGCATCGACCCATACAAGGTGCGCGAATAACCCGGACTCCTTTGGACTCTTTGGCACTTAATTCTTTAAGTAACCGTTCTCCGCCAAAGAGTGCACATGTTACACTGTCGCAGACACGCACCGTGACGCCTGGTAGTACCGCATCTCTATCTCCCACCACATCAAAATGGGCATAAAATGTAGCTACCTCGTAAACCTCGGATCGTGAGAGGCCCATTTCCTCCGCCAAAGCTGCGAGATGGTCTACAAAAAGACAGCCGTAGTGATCCTGGAAAAGGTGCAGGTACTCCAACAAAAGGTCGCGACGCAGCGCACGGTCTCCCACTAGACCACGTACATCAGCGAGAGCAGAAGAATCGACCGTACGCGCCCTGGCCTGCCGCCGCCTCAGCCCTTTTGTTGATCTGCCAGAAGACGTATTCTTATCGAGCTTGATTTTGCCCGTATCTTTAGCCTTTTTGCTCATACCGTAGGATAACTTGATAAACTCCTCTCGTTTACTTTTTTATTTAAAATTAATTGGCACAAAAATGCGTTCAAACCAAAACACAAAAGGGCATCTGTGTCAGTGTTCCAAGGTCGGTGCGAACTCCTCTTTCATTTAAAGACCGTTTACTTACACTTACAAATGCGGAGATTAAAATGGAAAAGCTTAGTGGCAAAGTGGCCCTCATCACTGGCGCAGCCTCAGGTATTGGGGCAGCAGCAGCGGAATTATTCAAAGAGCAGGGAGCAAAAGTTTTTCTCGTTGACATTGACAAGGATGCGCTCGAGGCAACGGCCGAGAAAATTGGCAGTGAGAACGTAGGCCACATTGTTGCTGACGTAGCCGATGAAGATCAAACGGCTCAATACGTGTCCGCCGCTCTTGAAAAGTTTGGGACTCTCGATGCTGCGCTTCTGAACGCCGGCATCGAGGGAGATGTCAAACCAATCACGGACTGCTCCAACGATGTGTTCGACAAAGTAATTGCCGTAAACCTGCGTGGCGTGTGGCTTGGGCTCAAGCACATAATGCCAACCATGGGATCCGGAGGTGGCGGAAGTATTGTAATCACATCATCCATAGCAGGGGTTCGTGGACGGCCCGGGATTGCGCCGTATGTGGCCAGCAAACACGCGGTAATTGGGTTAATGCGATGTGCCGCTTTAGAAGGAGCGGATCACGGGATTAGGGTCAATACCATTAACCCTTCACCTGTGGAAACCAGAATGATGCGCTCGCTTGAGCAACAGTTCTCTCCTGAAGACCCCGACAAATTTCGCCGAGAATACGCGGCATCTGCTCCACTCAGGCGCTACGCAGACCCCAAAGAGGTGGCCAAGCTTATGCTCTTTCTAGCAAGTGACGATGCAAGCTACATTAATGGTTCAGTGCATATGATTGATAGTGGCCGCAATGCGCGTTGAAAGCGGCAGGCTCACAAGGGGAAATTGATCAACTATTACCAGAAAAAACTCCAAATTTTATTGCATATCAAATTTGATGGTCGGAGCGGGCGGATTCGAACCGCCGACCCCTTGTCCCCCAGACAAGTGCGCTAACCAGACTGCGCTACGCTCCGTATTCGGCTCTCCCTACTAAACGCCTCGAATTACGAGGCAGAGAATACTTCAGCCATCCTACTTCCCATCATATACCGGCCAAATCTAGTGAAATTCACATTTGTCCCGATTACGGATTTTGCTTCCACCATTCATCAGCGCGGGATTCAGCATCCACAATATCTTTTCGGCTCATTAAGGGCTCAAGTATTTTTAACTTTGTTGCTGCTTGTTCATTTCCATGACGTTTTGCGACGGTCCACCATACGTAAGCACGCACGTAATCCTCCGGCACTCCCCCCCCCGAGGCATACATTAACCCAAGATTATACTGCGCCTCTACTAAACCTTGATTAGCAGCCAAACCGTACCACTTTGCCGCTTCCGCATAGGAAATTCCCAACCTTTGATGGTTAGGGGCAGGTGCCACACCAAAGCCTGTTACAGGGTCATTTATAACTCTGGGGGAGCTACCCGAAGGGCTCAATCCTCTTTGATGCATGACGCCAAGCTCAAACTGAGACTTAGCATGGCCCTGATTAGCGGCTCTACGAAACCACCTCATGGCCTCAATATTGTCTGCTAACATGCCATGACCACCCGCATGCATCAGTCCTATCATATATTGTGCTCGAGCATCACCTTGGATGGCACTTAAACGAAACTCCCGCAGTGCAGACACAAAATCGCTAAGTTCATAAGCCGCCACTCCGGCATCAAAATCAGCTCTCGCCTGACCAACAGAAAGAACTAGTGCCACACTCAAAATGAGCGGCGGCAACTTTTTGACAGAGGCGAAACTATGCCAAAACACAAAGGACAGATGACAAGTTATACGCTCACTTCGCTGTTGGCTCAGAAGCAGCGGAACTGACCGCAACCACAGCACAAGTTCCATCAACCCAATAGCCTTGCTGAGCACTGTACCTAAATAATAGGCCCGTTCTAACCGCTCTATAGCCCCCCAAAAATTCCTCACAAGTGCTTCTGCAGTATTCTGTTTAGTTCCTCCAACTCCTCCAGAAGATCAACGAGCATCCGTCTTTGGGACTCCTCCGGCAAGGAAAACTCTGACCGTTTTTTACTGCCATCATCAACCGTTTCTTCAGCAGTAGTCGCCGAAAATGCAAAACTTTCATCGGCACGCTCATAGAGCGCACGCCCACCCCTCTCGCGTAACAATTTCTGGACCCCCCTGATGGTGTACCCGTCTTCGTACAAAAACTTGCGAATTCCAAGTAGGAGCCTCACATCTTCAGGGCGATAATAGCGCCGGCCCCCTGCCCGTTTCATCGGTCGAACTTGAGTAAATTTAGACTCCCAAAACCGCAAAACATGTTGGGGAACATCGAGTGCCGTGCTTACCTCACTGATGGTCCGGAAGGCACTTGCCGACTTTTGAACACGTCTGCCGGAGGACCGCCTACCCTCCTTACCTTTTGGTGACTTCGCTGCAAGCCGCTCAGTTGCCATCTTCAAGCCCCGAACAAGCTATTCCCGATCCACCAGAAACACAGCCCCATCGCGATTTAGCCGCTCTTTTAGCACATGGGACGCCCGAAAAACGACCACCCGACGAGGCAAGATCGGCACTTCCTCGCCGGTTTTCGGATTTCGTCCCATACGGCGAGCTTTCGCCCGGACTAAAAAACTACCAAATGACGAAATCTTAACATTTGAGCCCGAAGCTAAGCTTTCAGCCATTTTCTCAAATACAGATGCCACTAGCTTTCCCGACTCGTCCCGGGATAGCCCTATTTCCTGAAATATGGCCTCACTGAGATCTGCTCTGGTAACCGTACGCCTTGCCATGGTCTTTCCCCATTGGCACTGAAGCAAAACCCTAGAACAGCTTAGAAAATCCGTCAATATCAACTAGTTGCAAACAGTTACTCATATTACTCATTTAGTCAATGCAAGGCACCCCACTGGCAGATAAAGCCGGAGAAATGCTAAAGATTTATGTTGACTTACGCGCATCGAGGCCAGCTCGGTTGGCTAAATAGTAGACAATTCGGAGATGATTCGCTCATTTACCCCTTGCTGAACAATATCGACAGCAACGCCAATCGCGTTAGCAAATCCTATCGCATCGGTGCCCCCATGACTTTTGACCGCAATGCCGTTAAGGCCAACGAACATTGCACCATTGTGCCGCCGAGGATCCACTTTTTCACGTAGGCTTCTGAAAGCTGGGCGTGCCAGCATTGCGCCCAGGCGGGCGCTCACAGAACTACGGAGAGAGCGACGCAGGAAATCTGAGTATGCCTGTGATACACCTTCAAGAGCCTTAAGCGTTATATTTCCCGTGAACCCGTCAGTCACCACAACGTCGGTGGTACCGGTTGTTAGGTCATCCCCTTCAACAAAACCGTGAAAGTCAAACAATGTGTCCGCCGAACGCAACATCTTTGCCACTTCACGAAGCTCATTTCGGCCCTTAAACTCCTCTTCACCAACGTTCAACAGGCCAACTGTGGGCCTGATCACTCCCAAGACAGCTCGAGCAAGAATTGCGCCCATTAGCGCAAATTCAATTAAATTCTCCGGTCCACATTCAATATTAGCACCTAAGTCCAAAAAAACACTTTCGCCACGACGCGTCGGTATAACCCCCGCTATGGCTGGCCGACTAATTCCCGGCAGTGTCTTTAATACTAATTTCGACATGGCCATGAGTGCGCCGGTATTGCCCGCCGAGACAACCGCATTGGCACGGCCATCTGCCACTGACTTGATAGCAAGCCACATACTTGATTTCCGGCCGCGGCGTAATGCCATGGAGGGTTTCGCATTGGCCGCAACAACGTCTTCCGTGTGCACCACTTCAGTGACAGAAGCCACTTTCGAAAAGCGCCTTAGAAGAGGACCACATAACGCATTGTCACCAAACATCAAAAAGTGAGTGTCCGGGTGACGCTTATGCGCGACGTTGGCGCCAGCAATGACCATACCAGGGGCCTCATCTCCGCCCATGGCGTCAAGAGCTATCGTATTTACATGGGGCATCTTTGATTGCCCAGCTACAGTTCCTGGGAACAGCCCTAAGGCTGTTCAACCGTCAGCACCTCACGGCCTCGATAATACCCACATGCCCCACACACATGGTGTGATCTTTTCAATTCACCACAGTTGGGGCATTCAGCGACATTTACTTTGCCGAGCGCATGATGGGAACGGCGCTTATTGCGCCGAGATTGGGTAACCTTCCTCTTCGGAACTGCCATAGTGTCGGGACCTCAATAAAATACTATTGCGGGGGCGTTATTAATCAAACTCACACTGCGGAGCAACCCCTCGTTGTCATTTTTCAATTAACTTCCTTGTCTTTTAATATTTTTCGTAAATTTTTCAACGGCTTGTATAATGGCTCGCCGGCCGTCTCTACGCCATTCGGCCCCGATTCCATCAATTTGGGCAAGGCCGCATCGAAATGACGAGGGTAAGGATCGAGAGCCAATGCTAAATACTCAGCCACCAAGCTCCCAACCTCCAACTGGCCTTCAGAAAACACTTCGGGCGGGTCTGGGTCCTCTACAGTGAACGAGCTGCTACCAGGCACCCCTTCAGTCTCACTTGCAAAAACAGCCGAAAATCGATCATTTATATTTTTGTTGATGGGCCGCAAGGTAACCACACAATTTTGCACCAAGTCTGCCGAAAAATGAACATCCACGTAAACCCTCTCATCCCCACTTGCACGCCGCTCTAAAACAATATCTGCATCTAATCTTTTTATTTCCAACACACAAAACCTTTGAGCCAATAGATCACGCTCATCTTTATCAGCCGAAACAGATAATTTTAATCCATGTCGACCAATTTCCGACACTTGTACTGTTCGAGAAAACTCAACTTGCTGCACGTTGAAACTCACTATTCGTTCCATCGGGTAAGGCCGGAAAAATGACCCTACCCGACATCACCTCTTCTCTAGACATTTTCAATAGCCCTTTACTTGCCTGGAGGACATAGCCGGTCATCAACTTAATTTCAATATCAGGTGCTGGTTGGACCGAAGAAAAAAAATTTTCTGTAACAACCTTACTTAAGCCCTCATGCCCACTTTCTAGTGCCGATTCGTAAGCTCTCAGTCGCACTTGAATAACGCTTGCCATTTTTTTTACTTTGCGACCCACAGATAAATCTCCGGTGCCCATTTGACGCAGCGCCCGATCCAAATCCTCTATCATGATATTGATTAGGTTTTGTCTGGCCAACGTCGCTATGGAGTTGCGGCGAAAACAATATAGTAGCAGAAATAAATGGAGCACAATTAATTCGAAACGACCATTAACTGTGTCCGGAATTTTTATAACAGAGTAAAATGAGGGCTTTCGGGACTGCAGCACAATACTCTCATAGAGTTTATGCGAAATCTCAAGATCTATCGCACGCAATCGACGAGCCTTTTTCAAATTTTCGAACCAGTTAATCAATTTCCTACCATTGACAGATGCAATACTGGCTGCAATTTTTGGGAGCCTACCTACCCGACGGGTTTTGGACACAAGAGACAGATAAATTCGATGACCCACTGCCCTCAAGACACATGTCCAACTAGAGGTAAACGGGGAATGAAAAGCTTAGCCCCAATCCGCACATTAATACTATTAGGCCACATGCTCATACTTTGTGCCTGCGAACCTCGTATAACCACCCACGGCTTCATGCCCCGAGACGAATTAGTTACGCAGTTATCCCCAGGAGAACAAACTAAGGATACGGTCAGAAAGCTCATCGGTACGCCGTCATCCATAGGGACGTTTGACGACCGCGTTTGGTATTACATTACTCAACGCACCAAGAATCAAGCATTCTTCAAGCCCCTGTTGACTGACCAGCAGATTTTAGCCCTAGAGTTTGACGAACAAGAGGTGCTCAAATCTATAAAACAATATGGCATAAAAGAGGCCCGTCTAATCGAACCACTTACAGAAAAAACGCCAACCGTCGGTCGCAAGTTAACACTCATACAGCAACTATTTGGGAACCTGGGGCGCTTCCGTTCCGGGGACGAACAGGAAGCCGCTCCTGGCCGTTAACGCCCCGAAATCCAACTACCAGTTGGCACCCAAAACGGCGAACGCAATCTCTCTACCTATTTTTCCTGGCACTCCACTAGGCCAGCACTGCCAGTAACAGGATGGCAACAATATTCGTAATTTTAATCATCGGGTTTACAGCCGGACCCGCCGTGTCCTTGTAAGGGTCGCCCACGGTATCACCCGTCACCGACGCCTTATGAGCTTCCGAGCCCTTACCCCCATGATTTCCATCTTCGATGTACTTCTTCGCATTGTCCCAGGCGCCTCCGCCCGACGTCATTGAAATGGCGACAAAAATTCCGGTCACTATGGTCCCGAGCAACATGGCACCAAGTGTCGTAAATGCGGCTCCCTGTCCCGCGATTGGGACAATTACAAAATATACCAACACTGGCGCCAGCACAGGCAATAATGATGGCACTATCATTTCCTTAATCGCGGACCGCGTCAGAAGATCCACCGCCCTACTATATTCTGGGCGCGCTGAACCATCCATTATTCCCGGAATTTCCTTAAACTGGCGCCGCACCTCAACAACCACTGCACCCCCTGCACGACCGACAGCCATCATTCCCAGAGCTCCAAACAGATAAGGCATCAATCCTCCCAAGAACAAACCAACAACTACGAAGGGATTCTGCAGCTCGAAGCTAATGTCAAGTTGTGGGAAATAGTGCCCTAGATCTTCTGTATAAGCAGCAAAAAGCACCAAAGCGGCGAGGCCTGCAGAACCTATCGCATATCCTTTCGTTACAGCCTTTGTCGTATTTCCCACGGCATCAAGCGCATCCGTGGTTTTCCGAACGTCCTCGGGCAAATCGGCCATCTCGGCAATTCCACCTGCATTGTCCGTTACCGGCCCATACGCATCCAACGCAACGACCATACCAGCTAAGGCGAGCATTGTTGTCGCCGCAATGGCCAATCCAAAGAGTCCAGCGGACAGGAAGGCAATGATTATTCCGCCACAAATTACAAGTACCGGTAAAGCAGTTGCCTCCATCGAAATAGCCAAGCCCTGTATGATATTCGTGGCATGCCCAGTCTCAGAAGAATGCGCCACGCTCTTAACCGGACGATGCTCTGTCCCCGTGTAATATTCCGTGATCCAGACTAGTAACCCCGTTACTGCCAAACCAACTACCGCGCATACAAAAAGGTCCATTCCTGTGACCTGCCCGTCGCCCATGCTGTAAACGGTGTCAAATCCAACCATTTGCGAGATCGCAATGCCTATAAGTACGGCCGAAATTACTGCCGATGAAATCAAACCTTTGTACAAAGCCCCCATGATGCTACCGCTCTGACCAAGCCTGACAAAAAATGTCCCAATTATCGAACCAACTATACATACGGCACATATGACGAGTGGGAATTGCATCATAAGAGCGTGGTCTAGAGGATTAAAAAATATCGCTCCCAAAAGCATGGTGGCAACTACAGTTACCGCATATGTCTCAAAAAGATCTGCTGCCATACCAGCGCAATCGCCAACATTATCTCCAACATTGTCTGCAATCACCGCCGCATTTCGCGGATCATCTTCAGGAATCCCCGCCTCAATCTTCCCAACTAAATCGGCTCCAACATCAGCACCCTTTGTAAAAATACCGCCCCCAAGGCGTGCAAATATT
>CAZSYW010000003.1:0-38430 GCA_964611315.1 uncultured Rhodospirillaceae bacterium | reverse complement strand
GCGTAGTAGACGCTTACCGCGAGTAGCCCGAGACCGACCACTAACATACCTGTGACTGCGCCAGATTTAAAAGCGATTGATAACGCACGAGATAAATTTTCCCGCGCCGCTTGTGCCGTTCTTGTATTGGCACGTACAGAGACATTCATCCCGATGTAACCCGCACCACCAGATAATACCGCACCTATTAAATAACCAATTCCTACCTCGACACCCAGTAGAGCCCATAAAATTGCCCCTACTACGACCCCAACTGCAGCAATCGCCCGGTACTGACGATTAAGATACGCGTTGGCACCCTCCTGCACGGCTCCAGAAATTTCCCTCATTCGTTCATTACCTGCGTCAGCGGTCAGAACCTGCCGAGTAGTGAAAAGTCCGTAAAGAACTGCGAAAGTGCCACACACGAAAGACAAAACTAATGCTGTAGACATCGACTACGAATCCTTTTGCTTATAAAACTCCCCCAACAATCCCCCTGCCGCGCCTCATAGAGAGTTAATTGAAACACTGGCGATGGATTGGCGCGCGGACCATGCCAGAGCCAATCGCCTAACGCAAGCCACGGTCCTGTACGCGTTATATCCCGAGCTAAAAACTCAAAAATGCTGGTAGCCGTCTTTCAGAAACTGAATTTTACTACCGTCCGAATCGAACACGAGCACACCTGGGTTTTCTACTATCGAACCAATTTCCGTTATCGTTACTCCAACACTGGAGGAAATCCTTGAAAGTACATCTCGCGCACCTTCTGGCGCAGTGAACACGAGTTCGTAATCGTCACCAGATGACAAAAGTTCCGGTAAAAGATTGGGTTCTACATCCAGCGCGGCCCGCGTTGCCTGCGACAACGGTATCAGTGAAACGCTGAGTTGGGCGCCTACCCCGGCAAGTGCACAAAGATGCCCTACGTCCGCCACCAAACCGTCAGACACATCTGTGGCCGAATGAGCCGTTCCAACTAATGCTTCCCCTAATTCTATTCGCGGCCTTGGTCGCAAAAAACAGGCCGTTAGTTCTGTACCCTGTGCTTCAGTCAAGGCACTGAGTTCACCACGCAACACCCTAAGACCCAAACCCGCATCTCCGATACTTCCGGAGACAAAAATCTTATCACCCATTTTCGCTCCTGCTCTTGTAAGAGCCTGTCCTTCTGAAATTTGCCCCAACGCAGTGATCGTAAGGGTCAAAGGGCCTGGAGTAACGACGGTGTCGCCACCAATTAAGATTACCCCATACCTTTTTTGATCATCAGCAAGCTGACCAACAAAACCTTCGAGCCATGTTTCAGTGAGGTCGGCTGGTAGGGCTAACGAAAGTAGATAGCTAACCGGGCTAGCACCCATTGCGGCCAAATCACTAAGGTTAACCCGAAGGGCCCGTGCAGCAATATCCTCCGCCTTATCTTCATGTCGAAAATGCACCCCACAAACTAAAGCATCACAGGTTATGACAATTTCACAGCCTAGTTTGTGTTTAACCAACGCTGCGTCATCTCTGAGCTCTAGGGCTCCCACATCCGCGTTGGTTAGCGGCTCAAAATATTTGGAAATCAGCCCAAACTCATCGACTGAGCGCAGCATCTACTTCGGGTTCCTCATTAGATCTATCAGATTTCATTTCTTGCGTCCGCAAGACCCTTGCCAAACGATCAAGCGCCGCATTTACAAACCCAGTTTCCTCCAAATCGTGGAATCCCCGGGCGATATCCACGTACTCCTTGATGACAACCCTAACCGGGACATCCGAGCAAGACACCAATTCGTAACACGCAGCTCTCAACAAGGCGCGCATAGTCGCACCCAGGCGATGCATCGACCACTCGTCAGACAGCACCCCGGCAATATGGTTGTCCAGTACACTGCAATCCCTAGTAACGTTCCTTACTATATCGGCCAATACTTCATTATCGGTGTGGTATGGCTTCTCATCGAAGCCGATAGCACCCGCGCGAAATTCCACGAATTCCGAAATAACCTTTTCACAAGGATCATCCAAAACCTCAATCTGGTAGAGCACCTGCACAATCGCTAGTCGCGTTGCACTACGGCGTTGATGCCACCACAACACGTGCCTCACCCCTCAGCTTTGCGCTGTAAAGCGCCGACGAATTTCAACCATCCGGAGGCATGCCAATGCTGTGTCGCGACCCTTGTTCCGCCGATCGACGGCAGCACGCTCCCAAGCCTGATCCCTTGTGTCTGTTGTTAGAATGCCGTAGCCCACAGCTAGCTGTATTCGAATTGCCAGATCTGACAAGGCCCGCGCACTTTCGGCACATATATAATCAAAATGGCTTGTTTCTCCCCGAATAACACATCCAAGAGCCATATAGCCGTCGAAAGCGCCAGATAAACTTGCGAATCTCAAGACAGCCGGCAATTCAAACGCCCCAGGCACCTCTATGACTTCCCAAGTTGCATTCGCCGACTGTAGCTCCGCAGTCGCACCTGCCAACAACTGATCCGCGATGTCATCATAGTACCGTGATAACGCGATCAAGATGTGGCAGTCTGAATTCTCTCTAGACATCCGTTTTGCCTATTGATCGTCTTTCCACAACACGGAGTCCGAACCCGTCCAACCCAACATATGCACGCTCCACATTTGATAGGAGAATCATCTCTGAGACCCCCAAATCAAGCAGAATTTGCGCTCCAATACCGACGTCACGCCATGAACCTTCGGTTACAGATTCTTGCGCAATTTTCCCAATTAATGTCGATACGGTAGTTGGAAGAGTGTCACGGATCAGGATCACTACCCCACGATCCACATCTCCGATAATTTCCATTGCACCACGCAAGTCTTGTGCACTGTTGCTGTCAAGGTCGCCCAATAAATCGGCCATCACATTTACCGCGTGGACTCGAACCAGAACGGGCTCAGATGTCGACACATCACCTTTCACCAAAGCGATATGTTCGGCATACTCAACAGTATTTTTATAAACGATCATGCGAAACCGACCACCATATCGACTATCAAAATCACTCTGAACAAGTGGCTCAACTAATCGCTCGGTCCGTCTCCTGTATGCAATCAAATCAGAGATGGTTGCCATGCGGAGAGTATGAAGTTGACAAAATGCCACCAAATCATCGTACCTCGCCATCGTTCCATCATCGTTCATAATTTCGCAAATAACACCTGCCGGTATTAAATCCGCCAGGCGCGCAATATCTATCGCCGCCTCCGTGTGACCAGCGCGCACCAATACACCACCATCGCGTGCCTCTAGTGGGAACACGTGCCCAGGAGTATTTATTGCCGCAGCTGTCGAATTAGGGTCAATTGCAACCCGGACGGTATGCGCCCTATCTGCTGCGGAAATCCCAGTGGTCACTCCTTCCGCAGCCTCGATTGAAGTTAGAAAGGCCGTTTCAAATTGAGAGCGGTTGCGGCGCTCCATTGGCTTGAGACCGAGCTCGCGGACCCGTTCATGGGGTAAAGCAAGGCATATCAGACCCCGGCCGAATTTGGCCATAAAATTTATAGTCTCGGGAGTTGCCATCTGGGCAGGGATAACAAGATCTCCTTCGTTTTCGCGATCCTCGTCGTCAACAAGGACGAACATCCGTCCGTTGCTAGCGTCGTCTAAGATCTCCTCTATCGACGATAAAAAATCCCGATCCCGTCCAGGAGTTCGTAATGTAGCAGCCGTCATTCTCTGTTTTGCTCCCGTAACGATAGAGAACGCTCAACGTATCGAGCAAACATGTCTATCTCCACGTTAACCCGTGTTCCAACACTTAAATCACCAAGTGTAGTGACACTCTGGGTATGTGGAATGATGTTGACTTCAAAATTTTCTCCCCTCACGTCGTTTACCGTAAGTGAGACGCCGTCTATTGCTATTGAACACTTAGCAGCAACGAAGGACGCCAGCCATTTTGGTAAATTAAATCTCGCCCTTAAGGAGTCACCATCCGAAAATATATTAATCGCACTTATTACTCCATCAACGTGCCCTGTGACTAGATGCCCACCGAGCTCATCACCTAACATAAGAGAGCGCTCCAAATTCAACAAACCACCGGCACGCCAATCACTAATATTAGTGCAACTGATTGTCTCGGCCGAGGCCAATACCGAAAACCAATCTTTCCCCTTCTCTACAACCGTCAAACATATGCCAGAACATGCGATTGATGCGCCGATGGCAACATGTTTCATTTCATATTTTGTCTCTATAAAGAGGTGATACTGATCCGTCCCTTCAATTCGACTCAGCCGGCCCACATCAGTCACAATTCCCGAAAACATGTGCTAACGCTTGGACATGACGGCAAAAATTTCTAACGTATCTTCGCCGACGGCCTCACTACTAATACGCTGCAAGGTTACAGCATCGGCCAAAGTATCCGTTCCAAAGGGCACCGTAGCGCTAACGCCGTCACCCCCTAATAGGGTCGGAGAACGAAACCACGCTACACGATCGACCAAACCTGACCGGACCAAACTCCCGGAGATAGTTGGGCCACCCTCTACCAAAAGTCGCGTAATCCCTCGTTCCCCTAAAATATTCATAGTCTGCTCCATAGACAAACTTCCATCCGCCTGACTGTCCACTTCAAGAATCTGCACCCCATGCTCTACAAACGGAGCACGTCTATCTTCACCACAACCCGCCTTCGTTACGATCCAGGTCTGATATTTGGGAGCCATAGCTACCAACTTGCTAGTCAATGACAACCGTAAGTCAGAGTCGAGTATAATCCGCACCGGAGACAACTGCGTCATTCCATCCAGACGGCAAGTCAACTCCGGATTGTCGGCAATCGCGGTCCCAATCCCAACCATTACCGCGTCATACTCAGCCCTCATCAAGTGACCCCTTTGGCGAGCCAAAGCCCCAGTTATCCATTGGCTTTCCCCACGTGACGTCGCTACAAACCCGTCTAAAGTAGTTGCAAACTTAAGGGTCACCATTGGCCGACGCCTGTTAATGCGTGAGAAAAAACCTTCGTTCAGTTCTCGGGCCTGATTGCCAAGTATACCTAACCGCACCTCTAGTCCCGCCTGACGCATCTGAGCAATTCCACGACCAGAAACCCTTGGATCAGGGTCTTTAAGGGCCACGACACATCGGGCAATCCCCGCACCCACAAGGGCATCCACGCACGGTCGGGTTTTACCTTTGTGGGCGCAAGGCTCCAGACTTACGTAGGCAGTGGCACCCTGTGCCCATTGCGCAGCTCGATCGAGAGCCTCAGTTTCCGCATGGGGTCTGCCACCCGGTTGTGTCCAACCTCGGCCAACAACCTTACTTTCACGAACTAGGACACACCCGACAGCTGGGTTAGGCCACACCCTCCCGAGGCCACGTCGTGCCAGCTCCAAGGCCACAGCCATATGGCGTTCGTCAAAAATCTCAGTCTTGGTCGCTTTGGATCTCGTCAATAAAATCCTCGAAATCCTTTGTTTCTCTAAAATTACGGTATACCGATGCAAAACGCACGTAAGCAATAGGATCTAGTTGCGATAACGCATCCATGACCAACTCTCCGATTGCCGTGCTTGTCACATCGCTTTCGCCCGAAGTCTCAAGTCGCCGCACTATACCGTTTACCATTCGCTCGATATCATTTGGATCGGCAGGGCGTTTGCGGATTGCAATATTGATTGAACGGATAAGTTTATCACGCTCAAATGGTGTCCGCGTGTTATCGCGCTTCACCACTGTTAATTCACGAAGTTGCACACGCTCAAAGGTAGTGAAACGCGAGCCGCAACTTGGACAAGACCTTCGCCGCCTTATCGCCGCGTGATCTTGAGCTGGCCGAGAATCTTTTACCTGTGTGTCAACAAAACTGCAAAAAGGACAGCGCACGGTTTTACTCCCCCTCAATCAGTCACGATTCATAAAGGCCGCAATAAATTGGGAAACGACGACATAGATTCAAAACCTCCGATTTTACGCGAGCCTCGGTACCTTTGTTACCATCCTCCCCGTGAACAACGAGGCCATCAACAACCTGACAGATTAGTTCTCCGATTCGGCGGTACTCGGCCGTCCCAAATCCCCGTGTTGTCCCAGCCGGAGTTCCGAGCCGAATACCAGACGTCGCAGAGGGCTTTCTAGGATCAAACGGCACCGCGTTCTTATTACAAGTAATGGCAGCGCGTTCCAGACTACGTTCAACTATAATACCAGTCAGACTCTGGGGTTGCAGGTCAACCAACAACAAGTGCGTGTCTGTGCCCCCCGTAACTAGCTTTAGGCCGTTTTCTTGTAGCGTCACACCAAGCGTCTTTGCATTTTCGACCACAGCTGCAACATAAGCTTTGAACGGCGGTCGCAACGCCTCACCAAATGCTACGGCCTTAGCTGCAATAGCATGCATCAAAGGACCACCCTGCAAACCCGGGAATACTGCCGAATTGATTTTTTTGGACATTGCTTCATCGTTGCACAGTATCATTCCACCGCGCGGACCTCGGAGGGTCTTATGAGTTGTCGTAGTAACAACATGAGCGTGCGGAAAAGGATCTGGATGCACTCCCCCAGCGACTAAGCCAGCAAAATGTGCCATATCCACCATTAAGGCGGCTTTTACTGAATCGGCAATAGCACGAAATTTAGCGAATTCAATGGTACGAGGATAAGCTGAACCTCCAGCGATGATTAGCTTTGGCTGATATTTTGAGGCTAGCGCTTGCACCTCTCCGTAGTCGATCTCGCCGCTATCTCTGAACACCCCGTATTGAACGGCATTAAACCACTTCCCTGACTGGTTGGGGCGGGCCCCATGTGTGAGGTGACCGCCAGCCGCCAGTGACATCCCTAACACAGTTTCTCCTGGTTCCATCAAAGCCATCATTACAGCCTGATTTGCCTGGCTACCAGAATGAGGCTGGACATTTACAAAAGCACAGCCGAAAAGTTGTCTAGCCCGGTCGATAGCTAACTCCTCTGCGGTATCGACGTGCTCACAGCCTCCATAATACCGCCGCCCAGGGTATCCCTCCGCATATTTATTGGTCAAAACCGACCCCTGAGCCGCCAATACTGCTGGGCTCACAACATTTTCCGAAGCAATTAGCTCAATACCATCATTGAGTCGGCTAAACTCCCCAAAGATCGCCTCATACACAGCCGGATCTTGTTCCGATAAACTGTGGTTTGGGTCACCCGATCCATAGAATTCCTTGTGTAGGGCAGAAGATGTCATGAAAGCTATCAACCTGTGTATTAGATCTATTTTAGAGAGCTGTAGTTTGTGAAAACGAGCTAAGCATGCCTACCCGCTTGGCGTGACGACCACCATTTTCAAACTCCGTGACCAAAAACTCACGTACGCATAACTTGGCCGTAGCCTCATCGATAATTCTCGCCCCCAGCGCCAAAACGTTGGCATTGTTATGCTGTCTTCCGAGGCGGGCGGTCTCTACGTCGTGGCACAAGGCAGCACGAACTCCGGGATGCCGGTTCGCGGCAATGCTGACCCCAATGCCAGTACCACACAACAACACTCCCCACATTGCCTTTCCACCAGCTACAGTGGTAGCCAGGTTTTGGGCGAAAAGGGGATAATCCACTGAATCCAAGCTATTCGTGCCCAAATCTAGGACCTTATACCCCAGGTCTCTAAGGTCCTCGAGTAGCACGCCCTTAAGGAGAAAGCCCGCATGGTCCGAAGCTATTGCAATTACTTCGCCCTTTTCCATATTATCCATATTAATCAAATGCTTAATTCGGTAGATGTTTAACTAGTCGAAGCGAGCACTAAATAAACGGTCCCTAGGTAAGCGAAACGCTTGGGTAACGTACTACCATATATAGACCGCCTGCAAGCGCTCGGCCGAGGGACCAAGTTTAAGTCTTTAACATTGGCTGGTGTGCAAAAACTGTTGCCTATTCAAATTAACCTAAACATTTCTTAATAATTTAAAACTTGTATTCAATAATTTGATCTGAATGGTGTAAATAAACAAAACTTAACGTGTCTATTTATAGGACACTCTTTAGTATTGACAATACTAATTTGATCTGTAAGAAGTGTTTAATATTTCAACTGGAAAATTTAATATTTAAAGATGGATGATGACCCAAATATGAGTAAATCATCAGCAGGTGTGCTTCACATGGCATCCGAAATCGTTTCTGCATATGTAAGTCACAATGCGCTTCCTGCGGCGCATATTCCTGAATTAATCCAGACAGTCTACAAATCCTTGTCGGATATGGAGAAATCCCAGGGTGATGCCACCAAAGAACCACTCAAACCCGCCGTGCCAATTCGGCGTTCGATAACGCCTGAACACATCATATGCCTTGAGGACGGTAAGAAGTTAAAAATGCTTAAGAGGCACCTGAGAACAACATACAATATGACGCCAGATGACTACCGTAAGAAATGGGGGTTAGCACCTGATTATCCCATGGTTGCGCCCAATTATGCGGCACAACGCTCTGATTTTGCCAAACGGATTGGCCTCGGCAGAAAAAGTAAGGGAATTGCGAAATAGGAAGCGGCATTTGAATCCCGTCTGACCAAAGTTTTACTAAACCGCTTCACCGACTGTATCACTAGACACTTGGTGATCTGTCACCAAATAATTTTGATCACATATTACAGCTACATCGTGGGAATACCGCTACTAGTTTATGTTGATCTGTACTTACCAAAGCAGTCGTATCTCCTAGACAACAGCTAACCTTACGTGTACGGCCAAAGCTCTTCACATACTGGTATAGTCGTATTTTCCGTCACTCCACTCATAAAATACATAACCGGGTGCATTTACATCTCCCTTGTCGTCAAAACCAATCAGCCCAAAAACTGTTTTAAATTTTTTGGTTTTTAGCTTGGCGATTAAATTATCGATATCGGTCCCACCGGCTAATTCAGCCGCTTGGGCAAAAACCTGGATCGCAGCGTAAGTATAGAGGGTATAGCCTTCTGGCTTATAACCCTCTTCGATAAAGCGTGCGACAACATCGATAGCTTCTGGGTTTTTGCTAGGATCTGGACTGAAGGAGAACAGAGTACCTTCCCCCGCAGGGCCCGTAATCGACCAAAACTCTTCCGTTACCAGAGCGTCACCGGAGACAAGGCGCGCATTTAAGCCCTGTTGGCGCGCCTGTCGGACAATCAGCCCCGCCTCAGTGTGGTAACCGCCCAAATAAATGATATCCACATTGTTAGCCTTAAGTTTGCTAACGAGAGCCGAGTAGTCTTTTTCTCCCGCAGTGTACGCTTCATAAAGTACTTCTTGTAAGCCCCTGGCGTTCAGCTCCTTCTTTGTCTCATCCGCCAAACCCTTTCCATAAGCAGTCTTATCGTGAAGCACCGCGATTCGTGCGTCCGGGAATTTCTGTGCAATGAAGGAGCCAGCTACCTGACCTTGTTGGTCGTCACGGCCACAAGTTCGAAATACGTTATCAAAGCCACGCTCAGTAAGTGTTGGATTAGTAGAGGCGGGAGATATTTGAAGAATACCTTCTTCAAAATATACTTCTGAGGCCGGAATCGAAGTGCTCGAACAGAAATGCCCCGCCATAAACGTGACGCCCTTGTTAGCCATCTGATTGGCCACAGCAACTGCTTGTTTTGCTTCGCAAGCATCGTCTCCAACTTCGAGTACTAGTGTACGGCCCAGAACACCGCCCGCGGCGTTGATGTCAGACACTGCCATTTCAGCACCACGCAACATTTGCTCTCCAAAAACCGCGTATTGACCCGTTATCGGGCCCGCTACCGCAATCACAAGATCGTCAGCAGCCGTGGAACTTCGGTTCTCAGCTAGATGACCCACACTAAAAAGGATGACTAGCGCCCAATGAATTAACTTCATTACATATGCTCCCTCACCACCTGTTCATTGCCACCGAATCTGATCGGCTACGCCCCACTGGCCAACCAGAGCTATAAATCTTGTATAGAGTGAACCAAATCCTTTCATTATTTGCGGCAGCATTATAGACGATAGGGCCGCAAACTCTACTATCGGGACTTGTAACTAAATGGACTAGTGCGAACAAATAACCATGGATACTGGCGAATAACAGCAGACACATAAAATACTCGGTAACTAAACATACCAATGGCCAAGATAACTAGAGTATCTAGAACATATCCAGAAACAGACGTCAAAGGCCCATTGAACAGAGCGAAAACAAAGAAACGATCCACTGCCCCGAGGCCAAGGCATGACAATATGACCTGCCAACCGGGCCGCCACGTCAGTGCCAGCGCGCGGCCTGTTAAGAGAGCGGCGCCGCCAATCGCCGCCACCGTAAGAAACATGGACACTAATATGCCAACACCAGTTACTGTGCTTACCATAGGTCCTATTTTCCACCCTCCAAGTAAGCATTCCTTACTCTTGGATCCGCGAGCAACTGTGGCCCGGTGCCGTGCATAGTGATCTCACCATTTGAGAGTACGTAACCCCTGTGGGCCAAGCGTAGGGATTGATAGGCATTCTGTTCCACCAACAATATGGTTACCCCTCCCTCCTGATTTATCTGCCGGATAACTTCGAAAATCTGCTTTACAAGCATAGGTGCAAGCCCCAATGAAGGCTCGTCCAACAAGAGAAGACGCGGCCTACTCATTAGAGCTCGAGCGATAGCAAGCATCTGCTGTTCGCCCCCGGACAACGTACCCCCTCTTTGCTGCTGCCGTTCATCTAAAATGGGGAATAAGTTCAGGACTGAATTCAAATCGTCCTGAAAATGGGTCGGGTCACTGGTTACCGCACCCATTTGCAAGTTTTCCAACACCGTCATACGTGAGAAAATCCGCCGCCCCTCCGGTGCATGGCTTAAACCATTTCGTATTATTTGAAAGGTCGGCTGGTAAGTAATGTCAACACCGTCAAACAAGACCCTACCGCTCCTCGCTCGAGGCTCGCCGCAAATTGTCATCAAGGTCGTTGACTTACCTGCACCGTTAGCTCCAATCATGGCTACGATCTCACCGGAATTTACGTGGAGGCTAACACCATGCAACGCTTCTATTCCGCCGTAATAGCTATGCACGTTTTCTAGCCTTAACATGGGACTTTCGAAGGCGTCGGACCAAGATCGTAGTCCTGGTCCTCGCCCAAATAGGCCCGAATTACCATGGGGTCGGATCGCACCAATGACGGAGGACCCTCCGAGATCTTTTTACCATGGTCAAGCACAACCAAGTGGTCCGAAATTTTCATAACCACGCTCATATCGTGCTCGATCAACAAAATACCTATCCCGTATGTGTCACGGATACTATCCAGCAACTCGTTAAGCTCAGTGGATTCGTTATGGTTTAGTCCTGCTGCAGGTTCATCAAGGCACAGCAAGCTCGGTTTACTACACATGGCGCGTGCTATTTCTAAACGCCTCTGATCCCCATACGGAAGTTCCCCAGCTTTCCTGTCCGCATCGCTCAATAACCCAATCCGATCGAGCCACTGACTAGCCAGTTCTACCGCCTCATTCTCCGCTTCGCGATATCGGGACAATCCAAAAAGACCAGCAACTGAATAAAAAGACGCACGCATCAACTCGTTGTGTTGGGCGACAATCAAATTTTCCAAAACCGACATAGCCGGGAATAGCCGAATATTTTGGAAAGTCCGACCCACCCCGGCCCGAGCAATTCGAAACCCCTCCATACGTTCCAAATACACTGGCCCTTGACCTGGTGACGTAAACGTTAGCCTACCAACTGTAGGTTTATAGAAACCCGTCAAGCAATTAAAAACTGTTGTTTTCCCAGCACCGTTTGGCCCGATAATCCCCGTTATCTCGCCTTGAGAAGCGCAAAATGACAGATCGTCTACCGCGACCAAGCCACCAAAATGCATAGACAAATGCTCGACATTTAATAACGCAGAAGCCGTCATTTCGGGATGAAAGCTCCATTCCCATGTAGCATCACAGTGGGGCTTCTATGGGCAAGCAAACCCCTGGGCCTCCATACCATTACCAACACCATTGCCAAACCGAAAACAAGCATTCGATACTCCGAGAATTCACGTAAAGCTTCAGGCAGCAAAATTATTGCTGCCGCCGCCAACACAACGCCAACCTGGCTCCCCATGCCCCCCAGCACAACTATTGATAGAATGATCGCTGACTCAATGAAAGTGAAGCTCTCAGGACTGATAAAGCCGTTTCGGCTGGCAAAAAACGAACCTGCAAAACCACCAAACATCGCACCTAATGCAAATGCCGACAATTTCGTGTTAACGGGGTTAATTCCTAGGGAACGGCAGGCAATCTCGTCCTCTCTAAGTGCCTCCCACGCCCTTCCGATGGGTAACTTTCGAATTCGAAGTACAAAAAAATTTGTAACAAGAGCGAGGATAAGAATTACGTAGTAAAGAAACATGATCCGATGATCGCCCGAAAACGGTATATCGAAATACTCGTGGAAGCTATGACCCTCTCGCGCCCGACGCGTAAACTCTAGGCCAAACAATGTTGGTCGCGGGATCCCCGCGATGCCGTTCGGTCCACCGGACAATGCCACCCAATTCGTTAATACAACACGAATAATTTCCCCAAATCCAAGCGTCACAATTGCCAGATAATCTCCCCTTAATCTCAGGACCGGATACCCGAGTAAAATACCGAACATGGCAGCCACCGCCCCAGCTATCGGTAAACAAGTCCAAAAAGACCAATCGTGGACAGTCCCAAGGAGAGCAAACGTATAGGCTCCAACCGCATAAAACGCCACATAACCTAGGTCTAGCAAACCCGCGAGACCAACTACGATATTTAGTCCCCACCCAAGCATCACGTAGATCAACACCAACGTCGCCAAATCAACAGCTCTACGATCCACTTCTGGCAAAAACGGGAAAAGAAACGCGACCACCATGATTCCTGAGATAACAAAGATCTGTCGTCGCTGGACAACCGTCGCTAAATTTTGAAATCCTCTCAATGAAAACCGGTCAAGGCGCCAAAAACCACGCATCCTCGTTATCAAAGCCCGGCCTACAAATACAATAACAACTGAGGCCACAAGTGCCTGCCAACGAAACTCAAGGCTTAGCCCGTCTTGTCCGCCAACTGTTCGGAAACCAATAAGTGGGAGGGCAAGAACAAATGCAACCACAGCAGCCAATCCCGCCTCTTTTAGGATGACTGGCACGCCAACACTCCTTTGATCTGACAAGATTTGGCCCGCCACTCTTCACACTTTTTCAATATCAGGCCTGCCTAGCAAGCCAGTTGGCAAAAATATCAAAACTAGAACAAGAATCCCGAATGCAGCCACATCCTTGTATTCAACAGAGAAATACCCCGCCCAAAAAGATTCGACCAACCCCAACAACATGCCACCGAGCATAGCTCCGGGAAGCGATCCTATCCCCCCAAGAACTGCTGCTGTGAAGGCCTTAAGGCCCGCGATGAAGCCCATGAAAAAATCGATCACGCCGTAATACAATGTCACTAGCATTCCTGCTACTGCGGCGAGCATTGCTCCCATAACAAATGTCAAAGAAATGGTGCGGTCGACATTGATCCCGAGCAAAGTGGCCATCGTCCGATCCTGTTCGCACGCACGTTGTGCTCGGCCTAGAGCAGTGCGCGCAATCAGTGCGGCGAAAACCGCCATCAACAAAATAGTAAGCAAGATAATAAAAATCTGAATGTATCCCAGAGTTACTGTGAAATTGCCACTAGCATAGAGGACAACCCCACCACTTATTATCGGCTGCAATGCCTTTACACCTGCCCCTTGTGTCAGCAACACGTAGTTTTGCAAGGCCAGTGACATACCGATGGCCGAAATCAGTGCGGCGAGCCGTTGCGACCGGCGAAGGGGCCGATAGGCAATACGCTCCACTGCCCAGCCATACGCGGACGTGAAGATCATAGCCACCAGCAAAACCAAGATTAGCGCCAATGGGAGCCATGTAACACCGGTCACACCAAGCATGGTAAATGCGAGCACCGATAGAAATGCCCCGATCATGTACACCTCACCATGGGCGAAATTGATCATACCGATGATTCCATAAACCATGGTGTATCCGATAGCTATCAGCCCATAAATGCTCCCAAGGGTAACTCCGTTGACTAACTGCTGAAGAAAATACGCCATCAATTTTTGCCTGACTAATTTAGTCTGGACCCACTGGCTAACGAGACCAACCGAGTATTACGACATTTTGCCATAAAGCACCTCTTATATAAACGCCGCTGGACAGCCACAATTTTATTAAACGACAGGACTCACAGAATCGCCAAGCAGTCCTTAAATCGGTATCCTTAGAATAACCACGCCTTTGAACCGTGGCTAAAAGTTGAGGAAAAAAACGTGGATGCGGTGGGATCGAACTCTTTTATCACTTATTTTATTTCGCGGAACTTCAGGATTGGGAACTGGATCTCGATTGTCGGCGTTGCACTTGCATTAAATATTTCTGCCGTAGCTGCTGCACCTTTCCCAGAAACCACGCCGGAACGGGTCGGGCTTTCTTCTGAGCGTTTACGAAAAATAGACAGGGTTTTTGAAGACGGTGTCTCACTGGGGCAGATCCCCGGTGCGGTCATTGCCATAGCCCGTCATGGGAACATCGCATATTTCAAGGCGTTCGGGATGCAAAATGCAACCGAAGGCATTCCAATGCGAACTGATTCAATATTTCGCATTTACTCTATGACCAAACCAATAGTGAGCGTCAGCGCAATGATGCTCCACGAGGATGCTAAGCTATATCTTCCTGAACCGGTTGGGAAATACCTTCCTGAACTTTCCGACATGATAGTCGCTGAAATTGGAAGAGACCCTGAAACTGGCTTAAACACTGTTGAGTTGGTCTCGGCCAAGGAAGCAATTACGATCCACGACCTGCTTCGCCACACCTCGGGTTTCACATATGGGTTTTATGGGCAGTCACCAGCCAAGCAACAATTAAAAAAGTCAGGTCTAGCAGATTTAAGGGCTCTGGACTTACCGCTCACAAAATTTGTCAACCAATTGGCAATGCTACCGTTAGCCTACCAACCAGGCCAGCACTGGGAATATGGCCGCTCTTCAGACGTACTTGGTCACCTAATAGAGGTAGTATCCGGCAACAGCCTCGATACTTTTCTTAAAGCCGGAATTTTTGACCCACTAAAAATGGTTGATACTGGTTTCTGGGTGCCGGAGGCAGATTGGCCGCGCATCGCCGAGCCTTTGAAAAATACGGGTGAACCAAAACTTATTGACGTAAGGAGGCGGCCTCAATTTTTAGCTGGGGGGCACGGACTAGTTTCTACGACAGGCGACTTTTTGCGGTTTTGTCAGATGTTATTGAACGGCGGAACACTTCACGGAGTTCAAATTTTAGGACGGAAGACCGTGGAATATATGACTGCTAATCACCTCCATGACGGCATTAGCCGAGCAGGACCCTACTACTTACCCGGCCCTGGCTACGGTTTCGGGTTAGGGTTTGGAGTGCGAGAAGCTGATGGCATCTCGGCCTGGCCAGGATCGGAGGGCGAATATTTTTGGGGTGGCTATGCCGGAACGTACTTCTGGGTTGACCCGGCCGAAAAACTAATTGTCGTGTTGATGAGCCAATCCGTTATCCATCGAACACATTACAGAATGCTGTTACGCAATCTGGTATATCAAGCCATCGTCAAATGAATGTCGGTCCCAGGTCCCACCCAGACAGCGATCCACAACTGGCGAAATAATCTATTAGGCAGCAGCGGCTGTCTCAATCCGTAACCGCTTGAAAACTTCCTGAAGTGCAGAAATGAGTTCATTCATCATTTTATCGTCGTGCAAAGGAGATGGCGTTATACGGAGACGCTCCGTTCCACGGGGCACTGTCGGGTAGTTGATCGGCTGCACATAAATACCGTGAGCCTCCAGCAACTGGTCACTGGCCTGTTTACACAAAACAGGATCGCCCACCATGACTGGCACTATGTGGCTTGAATTTTCTATGAAAGGGATACCGACCTCACGTAGTCGATACTTTAGAGTGTTAGCACGTTCTTTCTGTGATTCACGTTCGGTCTCACTTTCCTTTAAATAGGATACCGAAGCCAGAGCGCCTGCAGCAACTGCAGGTGGCAACGAAGTTGTAAATATAAAACCAGAAGCAAATGATCGAACCGTATCGCAAATATCTGCCGTGCTAGCGATATACCCCCCCATAACACCAAAGGCCTTCGCAAGAGTTCCCTCGATGATGTCCAATTGATCCATTAAGCCCTCGCGTTCAGCGACACCGCCGCCCCTGGGCCCGTACATGCCAACTGCGTGAACTTCGTCCAAATAAGTGAGTGCACCATATCGTTTGGAGACCTCACACAACTCCGCGATGGGCGCAATATCGCCATCCATTGAATAAACCGATTCGAATGCGACTATTTTGGGAATATCCGGATCAAGATCTTTTAGGTACGACTCCAGGTCACGAGGGTCATTGTGTTTAAAGATTTTTTTGGGAGACTTGCTATGTCGAACCCCTGCAATCATGGAGGCATGGTTCAACTCGTCTGATAAAAGCACACAACCCGGCAACATAGCACCCAGGGTGCCCAGGGTTGCCTCATTCGAGATATATCCCGACGTAAAAAGGAGGGCAGCTTCTTTGTTGTGGAGATCCGCCAGCTCGCGTTCCAGTAAAACGTGGTAATGAGTAGTACCAGAAATATTGCGGGTTCCGCCCGACCCTGCACCGACATCCCGAATAGCGTCAGTCATGGCGTTGCAGACGGTCGGATTTTGCCCCATCCCAAGATAATCGTTACTACACCAAACAACCACGTCACGAGAACTCCCCGCAGAATCGTAAAACGAAGCACGTGGGAAAGTGCCCGCGTGACGCTTCAAATCGGCAAACACTCGATAGCGACCCTCGTTACGCAACCCCTTGAGGGCTTTCGCAAAAAAATCGTGATAGTCCATATTCAAACTTTTAAAACAATTTACGCTATACAGCCAAGCTACTTTTTTTACAGTCCGTCTGACCTCAGTTAACGCGGCCCAAGATATACTGCAACGTTTTACCCCGGACTTACCAGATCAAGCCTCAGCTCAGCCACCCTAACTAACATAATTGGAGCGAATTCCAATATAACTATCGGTTCGGGCCACGTGTTTGCGGATAAGGCTGCCAACGTTGCAACTCAGTTTTCGGTAAAACTCCAGGATTCACGGCGCTGCGAGGCCAGCGACCAGTCAACACAGTCGCTATCTCCCTCCCCATTCGGCGTAAAGCCTCAGGCCACATACGCTCGGAAGCTGAAGCAACGTGCGGAGAACAAAGAACATTGCTCATTGTTAACAGGGGGCTCTCAGGGGCCAATGGTTCGATCTCAAAAACATCAAGTGCCGCCCCTGATATTTGGCCCTTCTGTAGCGCCTGGATGAGCGCCTTCTCATCTACCGTTCCGCCTCTACCATTATTCACAAAAATTGCTGATTGCTTCATCTCTTCGAAGTGGCGCGCAGTCAACATTTGGCGGGTTTCTGAATTGAGGGGAGCATGCATAGAAACGAAATCCGACCTACGCAGTAAAGCGAATAAGCTGGTTTCTGGTTCCACATTCACAGAACTCATTTCCAGCTCAGAAAGGTACGGATCATATGCAACAACACGCAGGCCGAAGGCGTGACAGCGCCGAGCCACAGCCTTTGCTACATTGCCGAACGATATAAGGCCGATGGTTTGACCCCACAATCTCGGAAACTCTGAGAGCAGAGGCCTTCCATCAGACCAGCACCCATCAGCTACCATCTTATGCATCACCGGGAGCCTGCGAAAAGCAGCCAGAAACATCGCCATGGTATGGTCAGCAACCTCTTCGATAAAAATATCTGGAACATTCGTGACAACAATACCATGCGCTGTGGCAGCATCCACGTCCACAGTGTCCGCCCCCACAGAACCAAGACCAATTACTCTACATGTTTCAAGGCTCGAAATAATATTTTGAGTGATGCGACGGTTATGCCCGATTACAGCATCTGCGCCACGAGCAGCGTCGATGAATTCTTCTTCCGTGGCAGCATCAATTTCTACAATTTCTGCGCCGATGGGATCAAGCGCCTCTCGCTCCATCGCATATGCGTTATTTTTAGAAAGTGATTTAGTCACTGCCGGCCGTTGGACTACCACTTTAAATTTGGTAACGGACATTGAAGCTTCCTTTCAACGTACAGAACGCAGGGAGTGACCACCCGGAACCTTGGGGACCTCGGGTTTCGTGGGGCGATCCCCTACACAGAGCATCGCCCCTCCTAAAAAAAAAGAAACCCAAGGTCGACGTTGTGCTCAACCTACACCGCGAATAACCGTTTCTCGAAACAAATCACTTTAAACCTTGTTCCAAGCCACCATTTTCTGTGTTTGTCGGCCAAGTCCGTCCACCCCGAGCGTTACTACGTCTCCAGCCTTGAGGAAGCGGGGTGGTTTCATACCCATGCCCACACCTGGCGGCGTACCAGTTGATATCACGTCACCTGGGTTTAATGACATCATCTTGCTCGTATAGCTAATCAAAGTGGCAACATCAAAGATCATTGTTTTTGTGTTACCGTCCTGCCTGGATTCACCGTTGACTTCCAACCACAACCTGCACCTTTGGGGGTTTGGTACCTCGTCCCTCGTAACCAACCATGGCCCAATCGGCCCGAACGTATCGCAGCTCTTTCCCTTGGTCCATGTGGGACCACGTTCGAGCTGAAATTCACGTTCCGAAACGTCATTACAAACGGTGTAACCCGCCACATGGTTAAGAGCGTCCTTCTTCGAGACATGCTGGGCACGCGTGCCGATGACGACACCAAATTCAACTTCATAGTCAGTCTTCTTAGAACCTCGGGGAACTGCAACGTTGTCGTTTGGCCCATTCAAGGCACTGTTCGCTTTCAGGAATATGATGGGTTCCTTAGGTATGGGAGCCCCTGCCTCTTTCGCATGATCTGCATAATTTAGACCTATACAAACGATTTTTCCGATCCCGTTCCAGGGCACACCATACCGCGGGCGTCCTTTCACTAGTGGCAAACGTTTGGAATTTAACCGTCCAAGCTTGGCCAACGCGGTCGGCGAAAGTTGGTCGGCTGTTATATCATTAATTTTCCCGCTTAGGTCGCGAAGCTTGCCATCTTCATCTATTAAACCCGGTTTTTCACGACCCAATCGTCCGTAACGAACTAATTTCATAAATGACCCTCCCTAGTCAGAACAGCTCTGTCAAATGCAGATACCGCCGTCGACAATCATGGTTTGCCCCGTAACAAAGTCGGCTGCGTCGGAGCCTAAATAAACAACCATCTCTACCAACTCTTCCGCAGTCGCAAGTCTACCCATGGGCTGACGAGCAATAAACATTTTTCGGGCCTCTACGGGATCGTCGTACGCATCAATGCGATCCTGTAAAGAAGGTGTATCTACCGTACCCGGACACAATGCGTTGCACCGAATACCGTCCCCAACGTAATCGGCAGCAACCGACTTGGTCAGCCCAATCACAGCCGCTTTCGATGCCGAATAGGCGGCACGACTTTTAATGCCTTTCACTGATGAAGCCACCGACGACATATTGATAATTCTCCCACCCCCGGCGTCTATCATGCCGGGCAAATAGGCTTGAATTACACGAAACATGGACCGAATATTTAGGTTAAACGAAAAATCCCAGTCTTCCGTTGAACATTCGAGTACCGAGCCGCTGGCCACATAGCCGGCACAGTTGAATAAAATATTGACTGCACCAGTACGTGAGTATGCCGCCTCAATATGTTCGCCTCTAGTCACATCAAACTGAAAACAAGTAGCTCCATCAAGACCCGCCAGCTTGGCTTCATCAACATCCGTTGCAAATACCGTAGCGCCTTCCCGCAGAAATGCCTGCGCAGCCGCCCGCCCCATACCCTGACCAGCGGCCGTAATTAGTGCTGTTTTTCCTTCAAGCCTCATGACGACACTGGCAAATAGTCTTCTCGAATTGGGCTAAAGATATCGACTTCCACCACATCACCGCCAACTGCGTGACCACCATGGTATGCACCAGATGGTACATGCATAACGGAGCCCGGCCCAAGGTCGAACGTACCGTCGTCACACTCCATTCTGAATGTTCCTTCAAGGATATAAGCAAACTGCTCATGTGGATGGTTATGTCTCGGAAACTCCGTTCCCTCCCGTATATAATACATCACGAGCATGGCTTTTTCGCCAACGATGACCTTTCTCCGTACTCCCTCCATAACCTCTTCTTCAGAAACAGTATCCCAGTCGTACGCTCTAGGATCGAGCACACTCACTCCGGATGTTAGTGCCACCATGTTCTATCCCCTACGTAATCCAACCATCACTCGAGATGACTTCAACACTGACAATAACGGCGACTATCATCACCGGGCAAGCGCTTTTCCCGATCGATCAACTGATTGCACCAATGTTTCTTTACAACTAATCTCCAAGCCACAGCCAAACTATAAAAAAGGGAAAACGATGTCTTCTAACCCGGGAAGGACCATTCGTCTGCACGAGGCCGATAACGTCGTCACCGCGAAGGAGACGATCCCGATGAGCACTGATATTTCTAGCGAGGGGTTGACCACTACCATGGAAATTCCAGTTGGTCATAAAGTGGCAACGAAAACCATCCGAACTGGAGAACCAGTTCGAAAATATGACCAGATAATAGGGTTTGCAACGTCAACAATTGATCCTGGTACGCATGTTCACACTCAAAATGTGGAGATGAAGGCGTTCGACCGCGACTATAAGTTTGGCGAAGATGCTAAGCCAACAGAGTATGTGACCGATATCCAAAAAGCGACATTTCAAGGTATCCAACGACCTGACGGCAGAGTGGCGACCCGCAACTATATTGGAATTCTGACCTCGGTAAATTGTTCAGCGACCGCGGCTCGTTACATCGCGGATACCTTTTCTGACGAGGCATTGAGTGACTACCCTAATGTCGACGGAGTTGTTGCGTACACGCATGGGACTGGATGCGGCATGGCTGGCTCCGGGTTAGGCTGGGAGTTATTGCAGGCGACCATTGATGGCTACAAACGGCATCCAAACTTTGCAAGCATGCTCATGGTAGGGCTAGGCTGTGAAGTTAATCAGGTGGCCGGCATGATGGAACGACATGGTTGGGCCGAGGACGGCACGTTCCAAGCTATGACCATTCAGGATACTGGCGGCACTATGGCAACGGTTCAAGAAGGCGTTGCCCGGGTAAAAGAAATGCTGCCCGAAGCTAACAAAGCCATGCGGGAAACCTTACCGGCGAGCCATCTGAAACTGGGCCTCGAATGTGGTGGCTCAGATGCATATTCCGGAATTTCAGCGAACCCCTCTCTAGGCGCAGCAGCCGACCTACTGGTGAGACATGGAGGTACAGCTATTCTGGCAGAGACCCCGGAAATATACGGTGCTGAACATCTTCTGACCCGACGTGCGGAAAACCGCGAGGTCGGAGAAAAGCTCATCAAGTTTATAAAATGGTGGGAGGACTACACCAAGAAAAACGGCGCAGAAATGAACAACAACCCTTCGCCTGGTAACAAGGCCGGCGGCCTCACGACTATATTGGAAAAATCGCTCGGAGCGGCGGCGAAGGGCGGCACAACTAATCTCGTAGATGTATACCAATATGCGGAGGAGGTTACAGGTAAAGGGTTTACTTTTATGAATACTCCGGGATACGACGTCACTTCCGTTACAGGAATGGTTGCCGGCGGCGCCAATGTGGTCTGCTTTACAACAGGACGAGGTTCCGTGTTCGGTTGCAAACCGGTTCCCAGCATTAAACTGGCGACCAACACTGCTATGTATCAACACATGTCGGAAGATATGGATATCAACTGTGGCCTAGTGGTTGATGGCGAAAAGAACGTGCCAGAAATGGGGCAGGAAATATTCGATATCATCCTGAAAATTGCTTCAGGAGAACAATCAAAAAGTGAGGCCCTCGGATTCGGTGGCGACGAATTTGTCCCATGGCAAATTGGTGCGGTAATGTAATCTGGCCTCGCGAAGCACTAACGAGATGAATACTGCCTCAGGCCGAGACCCATTATTGCCAATCCGCCAGCAAGTCACGGATTTGCAAGGTTCGCTAATTCGAGAGGTCGCTCACAAAGGCATGGGCGATCCCGATATCATCCCGCTGTGGTTTGGCGAACCCGATTTAGCCACCCCTCCTTTCATCATCAATGCGGCGGACTCGTCGCTTCGAGCGGGGCACACCTTTTACACCCCTAACGTTGGGATACCTGAACTTCGGGAAACATTATCGGTCTATATGTCAAATCTTTACGAGAAAAACATCGATGTGGACCGAATAGTCGTAACTTCAGCAGCCATGAACGGCATGATGATGACGGCAGAAACACTGATCGATCCGGGCGATAACATAGTCGCAATAACGCCCGTTTGGCCCAATTTTTTGCGGTGTATTGAGATCATGGATGGTCAAGTTCGTACGGTACCACTTAGTTCAGACCAGGCAGGCTGGCACCTTGCCATGGACCACTTATTTTCAGCCTGTGATGCTCGAACAAGAGCCATATACGTAAATTCACCTAACAACCCGACTGGATGGGTGATGGAACGAGAACAGCAACAGATGGTCCTAGATTTTTGTCGCCATAAAGGGCTATGGGTGATTTCTGACGAGGTTTATGCACGCATAATCTATGATCAACCGCTCGCGCCATCGTTTCTAGAAATCGCGGATCCTGATGACCTAGTTATGGTGATCAATAGCTTCTCGAAGTCATGGGCAATGACCGGTTGGCGACTAGGCTGGATCACCGGTCCACCGAAACTAACTCCCGTTATCGAAAAATTGAACGAATACAATGTAGCGTCCCCCTCTACAATGGCGCAACACGCAGGCGTAGTTGCTGTGCGCGATGGCGAGAGCTTTGTTATTTCGATGGTTGAGAGATATCGTCTAGCACGCGATGTCACTCATCAACGTCTAGGATCCATGTCAAGGGTCCAAATGCCGAAACCGGCCGCAGCGTTTTACGCGTTTTTCAACGTTGACGGAATGACCGATAGCCTTGCGTTTGCCAAACAGCTTATGCGAGATACAAAAGTTGGGCTCGCACCAGGTAAAGCCTTTAGTGCTGGTGGTGAGGGTTATTTACGTATTTGTTATGCCAAATCACCCGAAGTGCTCAGTGCCGCACTTGATCGCTTAGCGCCGGTGCTAGACATCTGACCCAGCAGACCAAGAATGAAAGCTACTGTGCGGATAGAAGCCATTACTGACTCCAGTCTGGAAGAAGCCGCCGCATTGATCCAAGCCGGCCAGTTGGTGGCATTTCCGACTGAAACTGTCTACGGGCTCGGCGCCGACGCCACCAACGATCAAGCAGTGGCACGTATTTTTGAGGCCAAAGGACGCCCCGACTTCAACCCACTAATTGTACATGTGAAAGATCTGGAACAAGCACGACGTCATGCCGTATTTGGCAAGACTGGCACCCGGTTGGCTCAGAAGTTCTGGCCTGGTCCAATGACGTTTGTACTGCAGCGCAGCAAAAAATCCAATGTATCCCAATTAGCTTCAGCCGGACTTGAAACGGTGGCGGTACGATCACCAATACATCCGGCTGCACACCGTTTGCTGGAGCTTGCTACATGCCCTATTGCAGCACCAAGCGCTAACCGGTCGGGATATCTCAGCCCGACTACCGCGGAACACGTCGCAGAGGATTTAGGAGAAACTGTAACATTGATACTTGACGGTGGACCGTGCTTGATAGGAGTGGAGTCGACTATTATCGACTTATCGTCAACAAATCCATTCCTACTTCGTCCCGGCGGGGTACCCTTAGAAGAAATTGAATCCGAGGTCGGACCCCTGGCTATGCTGAATACACCCACAGTACGTGCACCCGGGATGCTGCCAAACCACTATGCCCCGAACACACCTATCCATCTCAACGCACGTCACTGCCAGGAAAACGAGGCTCTGCTTGCCTTCGGCCCGAAACCCATTGCTGGCGCCAAAGTCATGCAAAACCTAAGTCCGAAAAACGATCTTGTAGAGGCCGCCGGCAACCTATTCGCCATGCTACATACGCTCGACGCTTCTGGTTGCAGTGCTATCGCCGTCATGCCGATACCCGAACATTCACTGGGGCTCACAATCAACGATCGCCTTCGCCGTGCCGCATCAGTTGGGCGTGGATCTGAAGGACAATGAACAAAAACTGAGGTAAACATTGACTCTACTGTTCAGGCCCTTACCTAGAATTGGTTATAAATCCTGACGTTGTGATGTTGTGGAGGACAAGATGGCGGACAAATATAGTGCACCCCTTGGTGATATGCGGTTCGTACTAAACCATTTAGTCGACCTCAAACGACTGGCAGAGGTCGAAGGTTTCAAAATGGTGACGCCTGACTTGATGAACCAGGTTCTTGAGGAGGCCGCAAGGTTCGCCGAAGATGTCGTAGCCCCTCTGAACCAAACAGGAGATCGAGAAGGTGTGCGTCTGGAAAACGGAGTGGTCCGTATGCCGGAGGGTTTTGCCAAGTGCTATCAACAGTACGTTGATGCCGGCTGGCCTGCCGTATGTGGCGATATCGATTATGGCGGCCAAGGCCTACCTTGGACACTGAGTATCGCACTCAGCGAGATATGGCAGGCGGCAAACATGTCCCTTGCCAATGCTTGGATGCTCACCCAAGGTGCCGTTGAAGCCATTCAGGCGCATGGAACCTCCGAGCAAAAGGCCACATACTTGCCAAAGTTGATCAGTGGTGAGTGGTCTGGAACCATGAATTTAACTGAACCCAACGCTGGCTCCGATGTCGGTGCGCTACGCACCAGCGCCCTACGCAGTAATGGGGAATGGAAAATCACCGGTACGAAAATTTTTATCACCCATGGTGACCAAGACATGACTGAAAATGTGGTCCACCTGGTTCTTGCACGCACACCCGATGGGCCTGAAGGAACGCGCGGTATTTCGCTCTTTGTGGTTCCCAAGTTCCTGGTTGAGTCCGATGGTACAATAGGCAAGAGGAATGACCTCCGGGCTGTATCTCTGGAACACAAACTTGGCCATATGGCGAGTCCAACTGCGGTTATGTCGTATGGGGACAATGAAGGCGCCGTCGGATACTTGCTCGGCGACGAAAACCAAGGCATGGCGTGCATGTTTACAATGATGAACAACGCGCGCCTAAATGTTGCGGTACAAGGACTAGCAGTTGCAGAGCGTTCATATCAGAGGGCGCTGCAATGGGCAAAGGAGAGAATACAGGGAACTGACATCTCGGGCCGGTCGAAGGATAAGGTACCTATCATTCGCCATCCCGACGTCCGCCGAATGTTGATGGAAATGAAGTCACAGATAGAGGCGATACGCGCACTTTGTTATTCGGTCGCCGAGGCACTCGATCTAGCTGGGCAACACCCTAACGATTTGATCAGAGAACAATACCGTGGCTACCTCGAACTGATGACCCCAATCGCCAAAGCTTGGAGTACAGACCAAGGGTTTGAGATTGCATCCACGGGAGTACAAATCCATGGAGGAATGGGGTACATTGAAGAGACAGGGGCAGCACAGTACTTGCGCGATGCTCGTATCACAATGATCTATGAAGGCACAAACGGGATTCAAGCCCTCGACCTTATTCGTCGGAAATTACCACGGGAAAATGCTGCAATAGAAAAATTATTTTTAGACATGCATGGAACGACGCAAGAACTTCAAGAAAGCGATAATTTATCCCTGAGAGCTACAGGAGCAGAACTAAAACCCGCCGTCTTGGCCCTCCAAGATGCCACACAATGGATGTTAGAATCGGTGTCAAGTGAGCCTGAGGAAGCAGCATCTGGTGCTACACAATACTGTAAAATGTTTGGCTTCGTGGCAGGGGGATGGCTACTTGCCAAGAACGCCTTGAAAGCAACGAGACTTGACGCCGACAACGCAAAAAGAAATGGCATCGGGGCTACCAAAAGGCAGGCTGCACAATTTTTTGCCGAACAATACCTAGGTCCTGCAGCCGCCTTATTAGGACCAATAACAAATGCAAGGAATACAGTTCTAGCACTTTCGGAGGATGATTTTTGAAAACTTCAGTGGCATTTTTTTGGGTGGCCTCATGGTTCCTGTTTGGCGCTTTCTTCAGTAATGCAACTCGCGCCAATGATGCTTCTACTTGCACAATATTTCTCGACGATATAACGACAATGGGCATCTCACTTGAAGAGTCTTACTTGTCTTTTGCACTGCATCAAATGGAATTACTGAATCGTGTATCTGGCTCACGCGGTGGGGTTAGGCGCGCTCTCGACCTTGATCTTATCGATATCGAAATGCAGCGCGTGTTTTTAATTGACTACTGTGAGCAAAATCCAGATGGCGAGTTCATTGATGCAGTAAATTTGCTGTACATGGAGTTTCCCGAGTCCAAGTGAACCTGGGGAAACATCCTCCCAACAATGCCCTCAAAAACTTGTAGGCCTGCCCTCAATTGGATAAGCGGGATCCGAGAAACCCGGACTGGATGGGTGCCCCGGTGAAACCAGGCTGTCAATAAGTGCCTCGTCCTCTGACTTCCATTTGTGCTCAAAGGTATTCAAATAGATTTTCATTTGAGTTTGGGTCCTGGGCCCGGCTATAACCGAACTCACGAGGGGGTTCGCAAGTACCCAATGCATCGCGAAATGCACCGGATCCATGCCACGGGCCTTGGCGTGCTTTACCACGGTTTCCGCAACTAAAAAGGACTCCGGACGGTATTCCGTCTGCATCATGCGTACGTCCTTGCGAGCCGCACGGCTACCTCGTACAGGTTTACGACCGGATTCATATTTCCCAGTCAAAACGCCGCGCGCAACCGGGCTATAAGGCACCACACCGATTCCATGATGGGCGCACACTGGCAACACTTCTACTTCAGGCATTCGGTTTAACGCGTTGTAGCAAGGTTGGCTTGCCACCGGCTTATCCATGCCAATCTGTTTGCATAACCAGACCACCTCAGCGTGACGCCACGCTCTGAAATTGCTGAGCCCGAAGTATCGAATTTTTCCAGCCCTAATCGCGTCGTCAATTGCTCGCAAAGACTCCTCAAGCAAGGTGCTGTGATCTTCACGATGGAAATAATATATGTCTATGTAGTCTGTCCGCAATCGCCGCAGGGACTGATCAAGCTGATGTGTAATCCAGCGACGGCTAAGTCCCAACTGGTTCGGGTCTCCTCCACTATTGAAGGAACCGCCAACTTTGGTTGCCAATACCCATTTGTCGCGCTGTTTAGCTATTAATTTGCCCGTGACTCTTTCGGAGGTCCCCGTGACATAAACGTCTGCCGTATCAATAAAGTTTATACCGGCGTCTCGTGCCATTGCGACAATGGCTGCGGCTGCTTTCTCATTGGTTTGAGCCCCAAACATCATGGTTCCCAAACAAATAGGGGATACTTTTACTCCACTTGATCCGAGAACACGTAGTTTCATTTTTTCCCCACCTATCTGCTACCCTAGCCGAATGTGACGTCTAGGGTCATGGCTATAAATCCGTCTGGATCAACCGCCCAAGTGCTCGCCCCATACTCCGTGGGCAAACCTTCTACTCTGAACCTCGCGCCCGCAAAAAGCGGCCGTCGAGCCCGAACTGTTACCGTTCTAATTTCGTCATCGGGCCGTTCGCGGCGTATCAACTCCAGCAGAAGCGTAGCCGTTAAAGGTCCATGCACAATCAAGCCGGGATAGCCCTCGGTTTTTGTCACATACGGCATATCGTAGTGAATCCGGTGGCCGTTAAAGGTCAGTGCCGAATATCTAAATAAGAAAACAGGATCCGGATCCACCTCCCTACTCCACTGCGGACCTTTTTGTGGTTCCTCACCCGGCGGCGCCTTATTGCCATTCTTGGCTGCCGACCGATAAACGATGTCGTGCTCTTCCACCAACGCAAGGCCGCTGGACGTGTGATAACTATGCTTTACCGTTACGAGAGACATCTGTCCTGAACGGCCATCTTTTTCGGAGACCGATAATATTTCTGAAGCCCTGCGGACTTCATCCCCAACCCGCATAGGTTCGTGAAACGTGAGACGATTTCCACCCCACATTCGCCGGGGAAGATCAACAGGCGGCAAAAACCCACCACGCGGTGCATGCCCATCTTCTGATAGGACCGATTGACGCGCGATCTCCGCAAAGAACATCCAGTGCCAACCCGGCGGCAGAGGATCCCCGGCTTTGTACTCATCTGGCAAATCGAACATTGCCGACATACCCGCCACTTGGCGGAGGGATACCAGGTCATGGCTCTCTTCCCTGCGGCCTACCCAATCGCTCAATTGGGACGGTGTCGTCATCTTGTAACCTCCTCAAATTCTATACGAATGGCTTCACTGTGCTCACCAAGTGAGGGGACCGGTCGGTACCTTCGGGCACCGTCTGTAAATTCTACAGGCGGAGCAATTACTGTCACCGATCCGTTTGGTGCACCGTACCCCACTGTCTGTAGTTGAGGGTGATCTACCAATTCCTCCACCTCATTCAGCGAGCCACATGCTATGCCTGCGTTCCGCAACCGAGTGATCAGCTCCGAGCGCGGCCAACGCGCAAAACTTGCGCATACCAAGTCATCTAGCTCAACCCGGTTTTGGCCACGTGCAAAAGGTGTGCTGAAACGAACCTCTTTTAGTAAGTCCGCTTTTTGAAGTATCTCCGTGCAAAATTTTGCCCATTCCCGTTCGTTTTGAATGGAAACCAAAACCATCTTGCCATCAGAAGCAGGGTAGGCACCGTACGGTGCAATGGAAGGGTGGTGAAGACCGTGGCGCCCCAGACTCTGGCCGGCATGAAGTTGGTACAAATAAGGAACGTTCATCCAATCTGCCATTCCCGCGAACAGGGACACCTGGACACCCACGCCCACTCCGCTTTGCTCTCTCGCAAGGAGACCTTCAAGGATACCAGTATAAGCATTCAAACCGGCCGCAATATCGCATACGGAAACACCCACCCGGCCGGGTCCATCCGGTCCACCAGTGATAGAGCAAAGGCCAGTTTCTGCCTGGACCAATAAATCATAGGCTTTCATATCAGCGTAGGCCCCAGTCTCCCCGTAACCTGAAATGTCACAAGTAATCAGACGAGGAAATTTTTCCCGGAGA
This sequence comes from uncultured Rhodospirillaceae bacterium, assembly GCA_964611315.1. Lineage (GTDB taxonomy): Bacteria > Pseudomonadota > Alphaproteobacteria > UBA7887 > UBA7887. The sequence goes on along the minus strand of CAZSYW010000003.1, from coordinate 9,333 downwards.
ACAGAGGAACTAAATCCTGAACGAGCCGCAGCCCCTGGCGCAAGATTCTGGATAAATACATCTGCTTCACTCAAAAGACGGTGCAAAAAAACCGCGTCACTATCATCCTTGATATCCAGAACAAGCGACTCTTTTCCTCGGTTTAACCAAACAAAGTAAGCGCTATCACCATTCACCACATCATCATAATTTCTGGCAAAGTCGCCTTCCTCGCGCTCAATTTTGATTACGCGAGCTCCAGCATCCGCTAACCTTGAAGAACACAGGGGTGCTGCTACAGCTTGTTCCAGAGAAATAACTAGTAAGTTCCCTAAATTTGGCATGGTTCAAACCTGCTATTTCCCTAATAGGACCGAGGCAACCCAAGTACATGCTGACCAATATAGCCAAGCACCATGTTGGTAGAGATCGGCGCGATCTGATAGAGGCGACTCTCACGGAACTTCCGTTCAATGTCGTATTCCTCGGCAAACCCAAAACCGCCAAAGGTCTGCATGCACATGTCAGCAGCCTCCCAAGCCGCATCACCCGCAAGCAATTTTGCCATATTTGCTTCAGGACCACAGGGCAGACCCGCGTCGAATAAAGCTGCTGCTTTACAGACCATCAAATTCGCCGCCTCCATGGAAGCGTGGCATCGAGCGATAGGGAACTGTATCCCCTGATTTTGACCGATGGGCCGATTAAAAATTTTGCGATCTTTCGCGTACGATGTTGCACGATCAATAAAGAAACGCGTATCACCCACAGACTCACTTCCTATTAAAATTCGTTCCGCGTTCATGCCATCAAGAATGTAACTAAACCCCTCCCCTTCTTCACCGATCAAACTATCCGCGGGGATCCTCATGTCACTGAAAAATAATTCCGTTGTCGCGTGATTGATCATCGTGCGTATGGGTCTTACCTCAAGCCCGTCGACCTCATGCATATTCACCAGAAACTCCGTTTGTCCGTGACGAGGTGACTTCACTTTTTCCAAAGGTGTGGTACGAGCTAACAGTAAGAGAAGATCAGAATACTCAGCGCGACTGGTCCATATCTTCTGGCCGTTAACCACATATCCCTTATTATCACGCACTGCCATAGTACGTAATTGGGTCGTATCAGATCCGGTGCTAGGTTCTGTAACACCGAACGCCTGTAGTCTTAACTCGCCGGATGCAATTTTAGGTAAGTAACGTTGTTTTTGTTCTGTGGAACCATGTCGTAGAACAGTTCCCATGATATACATCTGCGCATGACAAGCTGCCCCGTTACATCCGGAACGATGAACCTCCTCCAGGATTGCAACTGCGGCACTAATTGGTAGCCCGCTGCCACCATAACTTTCCGGGATCAACGCGGCCAAGTAACCCGCATCTGTCAGGGCTTTCACAAATTCAGCGGGATAGTCCCGTTCACGATCTTTTTCTCTCCAATAAGAGCCAGGAAACCCAGCACAAAGAGTGCGCACTCCTTCTCGTATTTCCGAGTAACTTTCGGTCAAAGCAATATGTGGCAGATCAGCGGAATTGCTTTCCTTAGATTCGGTACTGTTAACCATCGTCACCCATCAATTTTGTCGCGGATTGGCGCCTACTCTATAAGTCGGAAGGTAAAGGCTCAAGCGTAAGAAAATGCTTAAATGAACCGAGTGCTCCCTTAAAATTAACCAGAAATATATTCCACGAATCATGACCAGGAAAAACCCGAGAGAAAATAAGTCCCACCACAAGGAAACCAAGGTGAAAAATTGAATGCTCGTGAACGAACCTGTCTTATAAAAAAATTAAAAAGAGCACTTTTTACCGATGGACAAGTTTTCACGCGTTGCCAATCATGTAATGTTTCGATATATTCTTGTGAATATAACCGATGTATTTTTTTTCAGGCGTGTCAACAGACAATGATCGATCCGTTCGGCCGACACATAAGTTATTTGCGTGTTTCAGTAACAGACCGCTGCGATTTTAGGTGTGTCTACTGCATGGCAGAAAACATGTCTTTTTTGCCAAAGGCTGACGTTCTCAGCCTCGAAGAAATTGACCGCCTTTGCTCCGCATTTATAGATCTCGGAGTCCGAAAACTGCGACTCACCGGGGGAGAACCCTTGGTCCGGAAAAATATAATGATGCTAATTCGCAGCCTTTCCCGACACCTGAAAAAGGGAACACTGGATGAGTTAACCCTCACAACCAATGGCAGCCAATTGCCAAAATATGCAACTGAACTGTTCGACTGTGGCGTAAGACGTGTCAACGTATCCTGCGATACTCTAGACCCGGAACGCTTTCAGGCAATAACCCGCTGGGGCCAATTGCAACAAGTATATGACGGGTTGAGTGCGGCGAAAGAAGCAGGGCTAGAAGTAAAGATCAATGCCGTTGCCTTAAAAGGCGTGAACGAATTTGAATTTGACGAGATGATCGAATGGTGTGGGAATCAAGGTTTCGACTTGACCCTGATTGAAACAATGCCGATGGGTGAAATTACTGGACAACGCACTGACCAGTACCTACCGCTGTCATTGGTAAGAAATCGCCTTCGGGAACGCTGGACGCTTACTGATAGTGATTATCAGACTGGTGGACCGGCCAGGTACATGACTGTCGAAGAGACAGGACAAAAATTGGGTTTCATCACCCCACTTACACATAATTTCTGTGAGTCCTGCAACAGAGTTCGGCTAACGTGCACAGGAACACTGTACATGTGCCTCGGGCAAGATGATTCCGCCGACCTTCGGACGGTATTGCGTAACAGCCTGGACGATGAATGCCTGAAGGAAGCAATCCAGAAAGCTATCAGCCGCAAGCCTAAAGGACATGACTTCCTGATCGACCGCCGTCGGACCGAGCCTGCCGTCGATCGGCATATGAGCGTGACGGGTGGCTAACATACGTGTGCTTTTATTCGAAAGATAAATTCATTACCCTACACTCACAAAAATGACCTGGGACAATTTCTAATTTATGGATGTTGAGAATCACCTTTGAGTGGTCCAAGAACCTATGAGTGAACAAAAAATTGGTTTTGTGGCCTCGACCGCTGCATCAGCCCAAAAAGCAATGCTCTCCCTTAGGAAACTTTACGGTGAAACCGCCCCAGATGATGCTACCGTAATAGTCGCCTTGGGCGGTGACGGGTTCATGATACAAACGTTGCACCGCTTCATTAATCGCAACCTACCCATCTATGGAATGAACCGGGGTTCGGTTGGTTTTTTAATGAACGGGTACGACGATAAAAACTTACCCGCTCGTTTGGAAGCAGCACAAACGACACTCCTACATCCTCTTTTAATGCGTGCCGAGTGTGCTGACGGTTCTCTAGTCAAGGGCCTCGCCATAAACGAAGTCTCTCTAATCCGTGAAAGCCGATACGCCGCGAATGTTCGTATATCAGTGGATTCTCGAATACGGTTGGAGGAGCTTATCTGTGATGGCGTAATGGTTTCGACTCCAGCCGGAAGCACTGCCTACAATCTCTCAGCACATGGACCCATATTGCCGATCGGATCACCCCTCCTAGCACTGACACCCATCTGTGCGTTCCGTCCTCGTCGTTGGCGCGGAGCACTGATCCCTGAAACAAGCAAGGTGGACCTAGATATCCTGAACCCGGACAAACGTCCTGTAAGCGCGAGCGCAGACTACACGGAAGCGCGTAACGTCGTTCGCGTCTCCATAACTCAGGAGCGGGGACAAACCTTACAGTTACTTTTTGATCCAGAACATGATCTTGAAGAACGGATTCTGACGGAACAGTTCCAACCATAGACAAAACCATTCTCTAGAAATTTCGACTTGCACAATCGTAGTTCCTCCGATAGTTGGTTCACTTCACCAACAATTTAGGCTCGGCTGTCATTAAGCCATGCATAACGGACGACTAAGTTATTTTGGGAGGCACACAAATGGAGTTAAACAGTTGTCACGCCTTAGTGACCGGCGGCGCGTCCGGACTAGGCGCAGCCACTGCGGCAGCAGTTGTCAATAACGGCGGCACGACCACTATCCTCGACCGCGATGACCAGCGCGGATCAGAAACCGCAAAAAAACTCGGAGACGCAGCACGCTTCCGATTGGCCGACGTAACTGATGAAGGTGACATAGCCACCGCGGTTACCGAAGCAGTAGAAGACTTTGGACCTATCTCCTTGGTCGTCAACTGCGCTGGCGTCGGAACACCGGGTAGAATTATTAGTCGAAAGGGCGTCCTTCCGTTGGCTACTTATACCAACGTTATCATGATCAATCTCGTCGGGTCTTTCAATGTAATGAAGGCTTCTGCAGAAGCTATGCAAAGCAACGACACGGACAAGGATGGCTGCAGAGGATTGATAATCAATACTGCCTCTGTGGCGGGTTACGAAGGACAGGTTGGTCAAGTCGCATATTCATCGTCCAAAGGTGGAATTATAGGTCTGACGCTTCCTGCAGCGCGCGACCTCGCACAATTTGGAATTCGGGTTGTCACTATCGCCCCCGGTCTGTTTGATACTCCAATGATGGGTAGCCTCCCGGAGGACGTACAGGACTCGCTTGCGAAGGGTACTCCTTTCCCTCAGCGGCTAGGCACTAGCGAGGAATATGCCGAACTCGCTGTCGCAATCTTCAATAACAACATGATTAATGGCGAAACCATTCGTTTAGATGGTGCGGTCCGTCTGGCACCACGATGACGCTGAAAATCTGCACCACTCCAAAGGAGCGAAAGGAAACAACCCATGGTTGATACGGTATTGCTGGAAACAGATGGCGCAGTGGCTACCATGACCTTAAACCGCCCAGGCTCCATGAATGCCATAGACCAAGAACTGGGTGCGGATCTTCGCGCAGCAGCTCTCGAAGCGGAGATGAATCCTGAGATTCGATGCCTAGTCATATGCGGCGCTGGCCCCGCCTTCATGGCAGGTGGCGACATTCGAGCTTTCAAGGAACGTCTTGAAACAGATCTTGATCGTTACATGGTTGACCTGACACACGATTTACACGACGGCATAATGGCTATCCGAAGAATGCCTAAACCAGTTATTGCTAGCGTACACGGCGCCGCCGCAGGCGCCGGCTTTTCATTAGCTATGGCGTGCGACATGATCATCGCAACAGACGACGCGGTATTTACTCTCGCATATTCGGTCCTCGGAACTAGTCCAGACGGTTCATCAACATATACTCTACCCCGACTTATTGGCTATCACAGAGCAATGGAGTTGGTATTACTAAGTGATCGGTTTGGCTCAGATCGAGCCAAAGAATTGGGGTTAATAAATTTCGTAGTGCCAAAGGCTGAGTTAAAGGCCGAGACCGAAAGACTTTCGAAGCGAGTGGCGTCAGGCCCTACCCTAGCGTACGGGCGCGCCAAAGCTCTGATAAGTAAATCATTGGAGCGAGGAATCGGGGATCAGTTGGATGCCGAAGCACAGAACATCATGGAATGTTCTCGCACCGCTGATTTTGCAGAGGGAGTCAATGCATTTTTGGATAAACGGAAGCCAGTTTTTACCGGGAAATGAGGCCCAAACCTTTTAGTCAATCCCTTGCGTGACAGTAAAAGCACCGCGAATTTCACCGACCGCGAACCCACGCGCACGATCTCCGGGGTATATTTTGTCTAGCCAAAAAATTAACTCCGGGTCTATGGCTTTCCCGTGGCAAATTACACATACCTTGCCAACCGGGATCGCTTTCATATATCGGAATTGCCTAGTTTGGCCATTATCCATAATCTCAGCATGGTCAAGATCCGCAATTTTATCACCCGACTCCCTCCGCACCTGAAACTGTTCGAGCACCTTACTCTCCCATGCATCCGGAGTATTATCAGGGTTACGAACCCGAAGGCTTGTACGACGCACACGAAACCCCTTTTCTTCCTCTATAAGGGAAGTCGCTTCCAATGCTCCAGATTTACACATTAAAATCTTCTCCTCAGCTGGAACGGAGGATTCCAAACCCGCCTGCAGATAACCCTTCAAATTTTGTGCAAGCTCTTTGATCGAAGCCCTACTGCTAGCTACCCGTGTTTCAATTTCATTCGCAGCTAATGGGAAAGCCTTGGAGCAAAGCAAGGAGATACACACACAACTGGCTAATAAGAGGACATTTGACGGCTTCACGTTCAATCCAATCCTCTTGATTTCACCAAACCCCAACCCCGTTCCGCATAGAGCCTGGTCATTGCACCAACCTCACGAGCGTTTGAGCTACTCGCTATTCCACTAGCTGCGCGGGCAGCAATCCCTTCAGCGATGGCTGCCATACGGAACAACGAAAACACAATGTAAAAAGTTAGATCGAAGGGCGACCGCCCAGTGCGATCACAATAACTCCCAATATAATCTTCCGGAACCGGAATCCCCATTTCTTCGAAGTCCAGCCCGTTAAGGCCGTTAAATTCTTCAGGGGCCATATAGAAGGGCATCAAGTTGTAGGCTAAATCGCTAAGCGGATGGCCCAAAGTGGACAGCTCCCAATCAAATATCGCGATTATCTCGGGCCGTTCAGGGTGGAACATCGTGTTACCAAGGCGAAAATCGCCGTGCACCAAAGTAGCTTCGTCATCATCCGGGACGTGAGAGTCGAGCCACTCGATCAACAGTTCCATCTCAGGAATATCGCTCTGCTTTGATAAGTGCCACTGCTTTCCCCAACGCCCAACCTGGCGAGTGAAATAGTTTCCGGGTTTGCCAAAATCGGTTAAACCGCATGCGTTCCAGTCCACAAGATGAATGCGGGCCAAAGCCTCGTTCATGGCATCCCAAATTTCGTGGCGTTCTTTGGCCGTCACATCGGGGACCGAATTTACATGGAACACCCTACCGATCATTCGTTCCATAACATAAAACGGGGTCCCGATGATGTCCGTGTCCTCGCATAGATGCAACATCCGGGCAACAGGCACATCGGTATCCATAAGGGCGGCTTGAACTCGATATTCCCTCTCTACAGCATGCGCAGACGGCAATAAATCACCCGGCGGCTTTTTCCTTAGAACCCATTCCTGCTGTCCGTATTTGAGTAGATAAGTGGGGTTTGATTGCCCAGCCCGCATCTGCACCACGTCAACGAGACCGTCAAGACCGTCAATCTTATCACGCATGTACTCAGAAAATCGACCAACGTCGAACTGATGGGTTTTGCGAACAGGAATAGTCTCGCTCAGACTTTCGTAGTTATAGTTCCGTGCCATCCTCAGGCTCTTATTTCATACTTACCACGCCATAAAATCGAAACATCAGCTCAAACCGATCTCTGGGTGTCCCGCAAAGCCATGTAGCCAAGCTCGGTTAAAGGAGAAAGCTCAATAATTTTTTTTCTAAACCCTTGCCAATTTTCGTAAACTTTCTGAGTGAATGGGTCCTTTTCAGCCGCTTCGCGCGCCACATCCGCACCCGATGTCATCATTGCTTCATATACCTCTGACGGAAACCGCCTCAATTGGACATTGTATTTTCCGAGTAGAACACCCAACGCCTCAGCATTACCAACCGTCATTTCACACAGCATCCGGAGCGCTTCATCGCCCGCGGCTCGCTTGACGATGGCCTGAAGGTCAGCAGGCAATTCTTCGAAAGCCTCCGCGTTTATGGTCAGTGCCAAAGCCGGGCCAGGTTCAAGTACACCGGGTGCGTAATAAAACTTGGCTACCTTGTGAAATCCAAAGGCGAGATCATTGTACGGCGCAACCCACTCTGCGGCGTCGATCGCCCCAGTCTGTAGAGCCGGCAAAATCTCCGCCCCCGGCAAATTCACCGGAACTGCGCCTAGTCGTGTAAAAACCTCTCCACCCAAACCAGGTATACGCATTCGTAAACCTTTTAAATCCTCTAAAGAGTTAATCTCCTTGCGGAACCAACCCCCAACGTTTGAGCCACCGAAGCCCGCCAGGATTGGTTTGAGTCCAAAACCCGCATAAAGCTCTTCCCAAAGTGCCTGTCCACCACCGAAATTTATCCAAGAGGCGTGTTCCTGCGCCGTCAAACCCCCTGGGACTGAACAAAAAAACGGCATCGCTGAATGCTTAGCGAGCCAATAATACGGAGCATCATGGCCCATCTCCGCTATCCCCTCCCGAACCGCATCGAATACTTCAAAGGGGGGAACGAGTTCGCCACCTCCGTAAACTTTAACCTGTAAACGCCCATCAGACATTTCACTGATAGAATCCGCAATCCGCTGTGTGCCGGTACCAATCGCGGGAAAATTCTTCGGCCATGCCGTTACTAGTTTCCATTTGAAACGCGTCTGTGCAATAGCGGGAGCTGCAAAGCTAGCAGCAGCCAAACTGGCACCCGCGCTAGCCGCCGTGCGTATGAAAGTACGTCTTTTCATGAGTCCCCCTCTCGACCGCCCAAGGGCGGATGTTCAACCCCACCGAAGGGTTAACCAGAAATACTACCGGTTTGCAATCACAAGATTGAACTTCCCTCTGTTTATGCCATCGGCGCGGGCATGATCAAATTTTACTATTAACGTGCGCCTTTCCTGCAATTCTAACGCATTTAATAAGTAGTCCTCACTGTTGTGCGGTTCACCATCAAAATACATTTGGGTGGTTAGAGTCGAAAATTCTCCCTTGACCTTGAAATGGATGTGTGACGGACGAACCCAATCTCCGCTGGCCCGATAAGATCCGGGTACAATTGTAACAAATCTGTAATTGCCGTTTCTGTCAGTAACGATATGCGCGTAACCCTGGAAATTCGGATCGAGCGGTTCATTATTGTTTCTATCTTTAGGGTGAGCGTATCGGCCCTTGGCATTAGCCTGCCAAATTTCTAAATTGCACCCAGGAACAGGATAACATTGGCTGTCACGGACTTGACCGCTAACCTCTATAAGATCCCCGAGGGCGCGTCCGGTGCCACCTGCCACATTAGTCATATCCAGGTCACTTTCGGATGCATGTGCAGGGAAAAAAGGACCTTCTGGCTGTTTTGCCGTCAGTTGACATGCAGCGTAGGCAGATTTTCCAAAGATGGAATTCACTCCGCTAGCAAAAGCGCCGCCCATCAGAAATCGCCGTGAAATTCCATTCAAATTGTTCAACCACCCCTCCGTCAATACACAAATCTCTCGTCTAAAACTCTTCCAGTCACTACATTCATCTCCTTAGAGCATATCAAATTTGAGGTGATCAAACTCAATAATCGTGTCAAACCTCTTTATTCGACCGAAGGACGGGAATCAAATATGAACGAACCCAACAAGGTTGCAATTATCACTGGAGCCGGCTCAGGTGTCGGGCGCTACGCCGCACTCGCGTTGTTGAACGATGGCTTTGCCGTTGTCTTAGCAGGCCGGCGAGCCGAAGCACTTGATGAAACTTTAGCCCTAGCTGGGACGG
>CAZSYW010000002.1:13971-50087 GCA_964611315.1 uncultured Rhodospirillaceae bacterium | reverse complement strand
GACAGTAGTACTGGAGACACGTTGCAAATAGGAACCTCCAGCACCACAAGCAGTCAATTAGACTTTGTCTTTGCAAATAGTAGCACTTTCAACAGCGCCAGTATTTCAGCTTTCGAGACTCTCAGTTTTTTTAAAGACAACACCACATTCAAGGCCTTTGAGGAAGACTTCGTAGGTTTTGATCAGATTAATGCGGTCGGTGGCGCTTCGTTAAGTAGTTTCGACACGGACGGGGACGGTATCGGCGTAACCCTTATCGGCGCAAACAGGAACGTTAACCTGAGCACGGTGACGGTTTCTGACGTGGTAACAAATCTTACGGCAACTAACACAGAGTTCACGGAAGGGTTCAGAATATTCGATGCCAATGACTCAACAGGTCGAACACTAACGGGTTCTGCTCAGAATGACGTTTTGTCGGGTCTTGGTGGCAACGACACACTTGTGATGGGGGGTGGGAAGGATACTTTAGCGGGCGGGGACGGAGACGATACATTTGTGATTACCGCGAGCTCGGATATTTCCAGTGGGGTTGATATCTCCGGTGGCGCAGGAACTGATACGCTTACTGTAACCTCGACCGGTGTCAGCGCTTTGACTTTCCCGAGCTCTGATACGGAAATTGCAACGCTGGAAACGGTCGATGTCAGAGGGGGTGCCACTGGCGGAGTAGCAGTGACAATCGATGTAAACGATTTAAATTTTACTACACTGATTGCAGATGGCACGAGCGATTCTCTGAGTGTCACTAACGTTGATGGCAATACAGTAGATTTAAGAGGTAAGACGTTGACGGACGTAGAAACGGTGTCCATGACGCAAGCTTCTTTGCAACAATTCTTGCGAATAGACTCTGACACGACACTAACCGGCCTGACCACAATTTCCGGCACGGTTAATGGAAGCACCGTGGACGATCAACTTCTAGTAAACGGGGACCGGGATTTTTCGGGTGTAACTTTTACCAATGTTAACAAGATCAGTTTGGATGATGGCAGTGGCACTCAACAGACTATTGCCGTAAGTTCGTCAACCGTTTTGGGCAGCGGAAGCGCCCTTACGGAAATCGACGGTTTTTCACCGAATGCAAGCAACGCTGACATATTTGACTACACGTCCGCGTTGAAAGCGGGTGATGGCACCACTATCAGTGCCGGCACCGGAGGCACGAACCAGCTCGTGGTTACCACTGTCGCCAATGGGGCGGGAACTACAGCACTTTCTGCGAATTCCACAGGGGTTGTGGATTTTCAAGACTCTGATCTTTCAGCATCGGGATTGTCGATCGATTTATCGAACGCCTCCTCAAGCGACATACTGTCTGCAGTGGAAAAGCTGCTTGAAAGCACGGATAGTGGGACGCAACTGACTGGTTCTTCGACACAGGTTGCGGCCGGTGCTGCTAACACTGATATGCTGTTGTTGTTTTTTGAGACAAATGGCAGTTCTTCCTTTTCATCGGACGATGATGCAGTGATCATTCGTTACCAGGAGGGGGATAAAGATGATGATTTTAATGGAGAACTAAGCGTTGTCGCCATCATCGATCAAATAGATGGTCTCGACAACGCAAACATTATTTAAGGTTTTGGCATTGTATTTTTGGTCTGGCGGGTTGGTCGGAGACATAACGCCACCGGAAACAAGTTTCAACGGTTGTTTGGGCCTGCAAGTGCCATGTTATTTGATCTTGTGATCACCTGATCACCTTAGCTCTCGTCAACACAAGCGTAAAATCGGGGTTTCCTGGCAGAGGTTCAGTAGGCCCACTGGCGTTGGAAGTTTGGATCTTCGCTGGTGATATCACGTAAAACACCGACCATGACTTTGGGCCCGTTTTCCGTTTTTTCAAGATCCGGAGAGGCGGGCGTTGTGGGCTGAATCTCTTTCATTTCTGCCACAACTTCAACAGGGCGTGTGGGCGCAACACGCGACGCAGCGTCGGTCGGAACACGATCAATCCGTGGGGTTTCTGAGGAGTCTTTCAATTGCGTGCTGTTCTGTGCGCGCGCCACTGATATCTCACTCTCGGGAAGATCTGAGGCTACATCGGTTGTCACAATCTCTGGTTCAGGCAGCGGGGCTAGAGCTGCTAACTGTTCTTCGGCTGGCGGTAACACTATTGCCTCAATCAAATCAGGCTGTGCTGCTGGCTCCCTTGATTGCACTACATTATTCTTCTCAGCGTTGCTTGGTTGATCCAAGACCAGCGAGGGATCCGCATTCTGTGACATGGCCTCGACTTCCAACAGGCTGGATTGTGCTTCTGGTTCTTCATATTGCGTGTGGCCAATTGCAGTCGCATTCTCTGGAGAATGCAAAACAAGGGATCGATCCGTGTTGTGGGCGTTGACCTCTGCTTGCACTGAATTCGATTGGTTCTCAGGTTCAATCGCGTCTGCGGTAACTTTGTTATTCCTTGGAAGTGCGGCGTTCCCAGCCACTTCCACCGCCTCGACGTCCAATTCCCCAAGTATGAACAACAGGGTGTATGCTGCTATGGCAACCTGCGATTTTGCACCTTCTGCATCTGATAATGCGTTGATTTCGGCAGTTTCCCCGCTCAGCACATCGATTAGAGAACGCGTTCCGAGCCGCCTTTCTTCTCGCGCTAAAGAAAGGAATTCACTGGCTATATTTGCTTGATTGTCCAGGAAAGCCGCATTTTGCTGAGCAATTTCATATTGCTCGAACGTGTTTTTGGCCTGTTCTTCAACCAGGTTTGTCGCATCCTGGAGTTGGTTAGAACTCGCGCTCAAATTGTACTCACTGGAATTCAAACTATTGAGGGAAGAACCACCTACATTGAAAGTGTACTTCATTTCAAGTTTGGCAATCCACTCATTGGTGCTGCCCCGAATTCCGGAAATATTGTTTTTCACTTTTGAATCGACAATGAAGTTCAAACTTGGTCGGAACTGATCCGCGACCGTTTGCTTTACGCTCGTCCTGGCTACTTCTTCTGCGCTTCTTAGCGATCTAATCTGGAAATTATTCTCTAAGGCCAACTTTACGCATTCATCCTTGCTAGTCGGGATTCGGCTCAACGGTAAAGTGAGAGCAGGCAAGGCGCTTCTGTCAGGCGGTTCGTAGCCAAAGACCGCTCTGTACCGGTTGATCGCTTGCTTTAGCGCTCCAGTGGCTAAAGTTAGCCGAGCTTCTGCTCCTGCCAACTGAATTTTTGCCTGCAAGACATCAGTCGAGAGTCCGGATCCCTTTGCTACCCTTGCATCTTCGAGTTGCGCCTGTGTTTTTATATTGGACACTGACTGGCGAGCATATTCTTCGATAAGTGTCGCGGTATTAAGGCCAATAGTTGCGGTGATGGCTTCAAGGATGACCGATTGAATAGTTTGTTCCAGGCCGAGTTTTCCCTGTTCTAACTGAAGGCCAGCAATTTCATATGCGGCCCTCTTGGAATTCCACCAGTCAAGGGGTTGCGTAATGGAGGCATCAAATTCACTAGCGCCAAGGCCCGTATCAAGGGTGCCTTCAATATTTTTTCTCGATTCATGTCCCGTCAGAGCGGTAACACTGACCTCAGGCCAGTAGGCTTTTTTTGAAACAATGGCGCCTTCGGTTAAGGAATCTACCGTGGCTTTTGTCGCGAGTATCCTCTTATGGGTGTCTACCAAAGTGCGGAGCTGTTCTGAGAAAGTTTCAGCTTGCACCTGGGGGGTGAGGAACAAAAGAAGCAAACAGGGAAAAATAATGCGACGTACCATATAGACCCCAATCTGACAGCCAATAATAAATTCTGCCCGGAGATTACATGTATGTTACTGCTCAGGTATCATATGGACTGTATTTTGACAAGACTGGCAGGTTTCCCGTGGTAAATGTGGTTCTTGGAACTCTCCTTAGGTCTGTTTGTGGATCAGGAAGTTGGCTTGTTGGATATCACCCGTTTGCCCGGATTCCCCTGATTAGCGAGAACCCGCCCTCCAGATCACTGGGTCACCAAAATGCTAAAATCTGCGAAGAACCCGGTTTACTCAGGTTCGTTTTGCAGGTTTTATGTATTCAAAATGTATTAGGAAATAAAAGCCCCTAAGTTTTTAGATATATTCTTATGATAGATATTTTCAAAATATACTTTGCAAAACCATTTATTTTTCTGGAAATGGTGATTTTATCTTTGTTTGCAAATATATTTGCTCTAATCACACCTATCTTTGTTATTCTTGTATTTAATCGTTACATCTCATCTGGGGTAGACGCCACACTGACTACTTTGTCTCTTGGGGCATTGATTGCAATAATATTCGAATTTTTCTTCAGAAGAGCTCGTTATCATTTTGCGGAAAAACTGGTTGAGGAGCGGTTTTTTGAACAGGATGCAAAGATCTATGACAGCATCACACGGGCACAATACTTACCCATTTACAGCACTGAGCCAAGCAATCTAAGAACGTACTTCGGGATGTCAGATGTACTGAAGAATGTGCACTCTCCCTCTAACTTATCAATGTTCCTGGACGTCCCTTTCGCATTTTTATTTATCGGTGCGATATACTTTATTAGCCCTATATTATCTTTTATTACTTTATTTATAATAATTATCACTTTCATTCTTACCTTCTCGTTCCATATTTTATTAAGAAAGTCCGTTAGCGACGAACAGAAGATTAGAACTATTCGATCTCAACTGGTTGATACCGCAATTTTTTCTCCGGCGACTGTCCGGTCATTCGATACTTCTGGATCGCAGAACTCCGAGTGGCAGAAATATGCACGCATATTCCAAAAAGTTCGGAACTACGTAGCAAACAGGCAAAACCGTATTCAAACGATTGTCAGGTCGTGCTCATCTTTTCTGACTGTCATTATAATAACGGTGGGTGCCATGATGGTCACAAGTGGTGCATTGGACATCGGCGCTCTAATAGGGGTCAATATTTTGGCTGCGCGCGCTTTGCTGCCAATCATCGGTTTAACACAACAGGTTGAAAACTGGGCCAGAGCTAAAGAGGCAAGCCGCACGGTTTCAAACATCAACAAGATTCCAGTGGTCAACCCAGACGGAACCGGTATTGAAAAGGAGTCGGTAGGACTGGAACTTAGGGATGTGAGTTTTACTTACCCATTCGCGCATTTACCAGTCTTTGATCGGGTGAACGTGTCTGTCGGCTCGGGTGAGATCCTATGTGTATATGGTGGAAATGGATCCGGAAAAACTACCCTTGCAAAAATGTTGTGCGGGTTGTTGGAACCGACTGGGGGCAAGATATTTGTTGACGGAATAAATTTGCAGCAAATTGCCCCCACGTGGTGGTTCAATAAAATTGTGTACCTTCCTCAGGAACCTGATTTTATCAACGATACCTTTAGAAATAATTTTCTCATCTATAATCCAGATTTGGGAGCTAATGATATTCATCAGCTATTGGGTGAAGTAGACTTGTTGTCACTTGTTGATGAAAATCCGGAAGGCTTGGATCAAAAGATTAAAAACAATGGGAGACGGCTTTCACTTGGTGTGCGCCGACGTCTGGCATTGGCGCGGGCTTTGTGCCATGGAGGTGTCGTGGCGATTTTAGATGAGCCAACTGAGGGTATGGACCCAAAGGGAGCATCCACTGTTTACAGCCTGATGAATGAGTTAGCAAAAAAGAAATGCACGATGGTGGTATTTTCGCACGATAAAAATATCGTTCGCGGCGCACATCATTTTTTGGATCTTGGTGAGAGCCAAAGACTCTAGTGGAGCTTCGGGGGTTATGCACCCAAACTATTGCACCAAGAGTGCCAACGGAGTTGATTTTTCTTTCCTTTTGCTTCGGGTCGGTGGGTTTTTATGACATCAGATGTGCGCCTTGGTATTGATATTGGAGGAACATTTACCGACTTAGCGCTTGAGTTTGGGAGCCGGCAGTTCTCGCACAAACTGATGACGACACCGCGGGCACCCGAGCGGGCTGTGATTGATGGAGTCCGTGCGATCTTGGGTGAAGCTCGTGTCGACCCCGGTTCACTTTCCCTGATTATTCATGGCACGACCCTTGCGACCAATGCGATTATTGAACGAAAGGGTGCGAAGACTGCTTTGCTGGTGACCGAAGGTTTTCGTGATTCTGTGGAGATGGCCTATGAAAATCGGTTCGACCAATACGACCTTGAGATTGAACGGCAGATGCCTCTGGTGCCTCGTTTTCTGAGGTGGCCAGTCAGGGAAAGAACGGGTCCGAAGGGCCAGGAATGGACGGCGCTAGATGAAGGGTCGGTTCGTGCATTGCTGCCAAAACTAAAGGCTGAAAAGATTGAAAGCGTTGCCATAGGTTTCTTGCACTCATACGCTAACCCCGCGAACGAACGCAGAGCAGCCGAGATTCTGTCAGCCGCGCAACCAGACTTGTCCATCAGTTTATCATCGGAAGTATGCCCTGAAGTGCGTGAGTACGAACGTCTGTCGACGACCAGTGCTAATGCATATGTGCGGCCTCTGATATCAAGTTATCTGCTGGCGCTTGAGGCAGCACTGAAAAGCATAGGTGTGACTTGCCCGCTTTTGCTGATGATGTCTAGCGGCGGTGTAACGACGCTTACGACGGGAATAAAGTTTCCCATTAGGCTAATAGATTCAGGGCCGGCAGGTGGCGCGATACTCGCTCGCGACATTGCAGCAATTTGTGGTGCCAAAAATGCGTTGTCTTTTGATATGGGGGGGACTACAGCAAAAATTTGCCTCATTGATGACGGTTTGGCCCAGACGTCACGAGGCTTTGAAGTTGCTCGGGCTTACCGTCATAGGCGTGGTAGCGGCCTTCCTATTAGAATTCCGGTTGTGGAAATGGTCGAGATCGGTGCTGGTGGAGGTTCAATTGCGACTGTTGATAATATGCGGAGAATAAATGTAGGTCCTGACAGTGCCGGGGCAGAGCCGGGACCAGCCTGCTACGGCATTGGGGGCCAGTCGGCCACCGTCACTGACGCCGATGTTTTGCTGGGTCGAATCGATCCTGAATTTTTCGCAGGTGGTATGGTTAAACTTTTTCCTGAAAAGGCGTCCGAGGCGATTACGCGAAATGTTGGCACGTTGCTCGAGGCCGATGACAGGGAGGCTGCCGGCATGGTGGCTGAAATTGTAAGTGAGAACATGGCTAACGCGGCCCGGGTGCATGCGGTTGAACGCGGTAAAAATATGGTCGGTCGCACGATAATCGCGTTTGGTGGGGCGGCACCGCTTCATGGGGCGCGGATGGCAGAAAAGCTGGGTTTAGATGAGGTAATAGTGCCAACTGGGGCCGGAGTGGGTTCGGCAATAGGGTTCCTCAGAGCCTCGATTTCATACGAAGTAGTACGTAGTCGATTTTCACGGCTCAATGATTTCGAACTGCGAGGGGTTAACGCTATGCTTGCGGACATGCAGGCAGAGGCAGAAGGAGTAGTGCGTTTCGCAATTCCTGACGGGCAACTCACTGAGAACCGCACGGCTGACATGCGTTATGTGGGTCAAGGCCATGAAATTAGCGTACCGCTTCCGGTAAGGGCGCTTAAACAGGCCGACATAAAGTTGCTGCAAGAAAGCTTTGACGACTCTTACGGTCGGCAATACGGTCGAACCATACCGGGTATAGATGTTGAGGTGCTGAGTTGGACTGTTACAGTCTCAAATCCTGGTAAAATCCCTGACCAGTCCCCTGAGGCAAAGGCTTGTGCGACTCCGGAGCCGACCGCTTGGCGTCGGGTTGTCGATGGGTTCACTGGGGAGGCTGCCTGCTTTGCGATCCATCCTCGTGTAAATTTGAAGGCAGGTATGACTATTAAAGGTCCTGCGTTGATTGTTGAAGACGAAACGACCACTTTGGTCTCTCCCAACTTTGACGCTAATATCAATCGTGTCGGCTTTATTATTTTGAGACGGCACAACAAACGATAGTGATTTCGGGATGGCTGAAAAAAAGAAAATGTCGTCGCTACGGCATCAGGTCATGTGGGACCGAATAATTGCTATCGTAGAAGAGCAAGCTCAAACACTCATTCGAACCGCTTTCTCCAATACTGTGCGTGAAGCTGGGGATCTTTCGGCGGGTGTCTTCGATTTATCGGGACGGATGGTCGCTCAAGCGGTGACCGGAACGCCAGGTCACGTAAACGCAATGGCGGCTTCGGTTAGTCATTTCATTGCTAAGTATCCGCTTGAACAGATGGAACACGGTGACGTCTACATTACAAATGATCCTTGGTTAGCAACGGGGCATTTGCATGACTTCACGGTTGTTACGCCGGTCTTTCGCAATGGGATAGCCATTGCTTTGTTTGCTTCAACTTGCCATGTGGTGGATGTGGGAGGATTGGGGTTTGGTCCAGACGGGCGGCAAGTATATGAGGAAGGGATCTATCTGCCTATTTTGCCACTCGCTAAGCGGGGGGAGATGAATCAGACCTTGTTGGAAATAGTTCGAGCGAACGTTAGAGAGCCTTTGTTGTTGGAAGGTGATTTTTTTTCCCTTGCCGCGTGCAATGAAATTGGAGTGCGTCGTCTTCTGGAAATGATGGAGGAATTTGACCTGGACCAAATTGAAACCATCTCTGACTTGATCATTGAGCGTTCCAATAGCGCTATGCTCAAGGAAATTCGGCAATTGCCATTTGGCACGTACCACTACTCCATGATGATTGACGGTTACGAAAATAACGTGAACCTGGTTGCGTCTATGCGTATCGGAGAGGATGGTATCGACGTTGATTTTGCGGGGACGTCTGCGGTCTCAGAATATGGAATCAATGTTCCATTGCCATATACGCAAGCATACGCTTCATTCGGCGTCCGTTGTTTAGTGGGCCCAAACGTGCCCAACAATGCTGGTTCTTTGGGGCCTGTGCGGGTTAGTGCGCCACTAGGTTCAATCCTTAATGCACCCCCTCCTTGTGCCGTAGCCGCCCGCCATGCGATCGGGCAAATGCTCCCCGATGTGATGATAGGGTGTTTGGACCAAGTTTTGTCCAATCGGGCCCCTGCCGAAGGCACTTCCTGCCTTTGGAATTTTGTTCTTTATGGTGGTCACGGAATTAGTGGCGGTGATTTCGCAAACGCCACGCCCTACACTGTGACCATGTTTCACAATGGGGGGACTGGAGCCCGTCCGACAAAAGATGGGCTTTCGGCAACTGCTTATCCATCTGGTGTTCGTAATACTCCCGTAGAAATTAATGAGGCAATAGCGCCGGTTCGGGTGTGGCGTAAGGAGTATAGGACAGACTCTGGTGGGGCTGGACGATGTCGAGGTGGTCTCGGCCAAGTCATGGAGATCAGCAATGCGGAGGGGGCACCTTTCGCCTTGTCGTCTATGTTTGATCGGGTTGAGCACGCACCGCGCGGACGGGCAGGGGGAATGCCCGGCGCTTGCGGAAGGGTTAGCCTGAAGTCTGGGGCTTCTATTCCTCCGAAGGGCCGGACCCAAATCCCCGGAGATGAACATCTTGTCCTCGAAATGCCCGGCGGTGGAGGTTATGGGCCTCCTGATGAACGTGACCCCAAGCTCATTGAGACAGACCTCCGTGATGGTCTGGTTACCCGAGAATCCGCTGAGCAAGACTATGCTGTGTCGGTTGCGGCGGATGGTTCCGTGACGCACCCGATTAATTCCGAATAATCGTTAGTCTCTATACGATCGATCTTTAGTGTCCATAAGCCTCAAATACGAATCAAACTCTAGTTGACCTGCCGGTTGGCCGTCGTGGGCAGTTAAAAACTTATCGGTTAAGGAAGCGGCGCGGGCGTGGATTTTTGTGGGCGGAGATACAAGTGCGGTGCCACCGGCCTGGGCTGCGATCTGCACCTCGCAAGCTCGCTGAAGACGAAACATTAAGATAAACGCCTCCTCTAATGTTTCGCCGCATGTCAGTAGGCCATGCGTCCGCAGTATCATAACTTTTTTTTGCCCGAGGTCCGCCACTAAACGTTGACGTTCCTCAGGGTTTAGGCTCGGTCCTTCGTAATCGTGGTAAGCAACGCGGTCATAGAAGCCCGTTGCGGGCATGCTTACCGGGAGTAACCCGTAACGTTGAGCTGCGACGGCCATCCCGGCTACGGTATGGGTATGAAGCACGCAGTGTGCATCTTCCCGGGCAGAGTGGATAGCACTGTGAATAATAAATCCAGCCTTATTAACTGGGTGATTACTTCTTCCGACAATATTTCCCTCAAGATCAATTTTGATGAGGTTTGAGGCTTGGACCTCGTCATAGCGAAGGCCATACGGGTTAATTAGGAAGTGCTTGTTTGGTCCAGGCACTCGGACAGTGATGTGGCCATAGATGGTTTCGGTCCAGCCGAGGTGGTCCAGTATCCGGTAAGCGCCGGCTAGGCGTTGGCGAGATTTCCACTCGGCCTCATTGGCGTCCAGAATCGAAGGGGGGTTAGGTGCAGTCACCATTCAAATATTACCCGAACCGGAGTAGTATCATTGCGACGATAACACAGTTTTCACCTTAAAGTTCTATATTAGGTGGGAAAGTTCCTCTGGGTGTAAATTTTACATGCCGACCTCAACGGCTAAAAGCACGGCTGGAGTATTGTTATAGACAGGGGTCTCTTTGCGGCGTTTGGGCTGTACCTCACCCTTGCACTTACGGATTTTAAAGTACTTGTTAGTTTCCTCTCATCGCCTGCTCGGACCTGTAGGCCCGGTTAATTTTGTATAATGAGAGTCACTAATCTTGCTTAATGTAATGGAGGTCGGTTAGTTTTTGCTAAGACAAGAAAAGTGTATGAGTTTTTGGGAGTGCTCCATTTGTGGGAGGGGTATGTGGCCATTGGGAGGAATTGGAATGAATGATGACTCGGTCAGACTTGCAGTCGAAGGCTTGCTGCAAGTCAGGGAATTGCATCGCGCTTCCAATAATGAAGTGCCAGCACAGTCATTAAACCAAGCGTACGAGATTCAGGCTGCGCTGGCGGAGAAGATCAACGGCGATTTTGTTGGCTGGAAAATCGGTTGCACGAGTAAAATGGCGCAAGAGATGTCCAATACTGATGAACCTTTTTACGGCCGGATGTTTGCTCCAACGACATTCGATAGTCCGGCAAGACTTGATTTCTCTGCATTTTTCGCCCCCATCGTTGAGCTTGAAATTGCTTTTCGATTTGGGAGCGAGTTAATACCTGGGAACTCACCCTACGGAAAGAATGATGTAATGGATGCAGTTGATGCCATGTACCCGGCGATTGAAATTGTCGATTGCAGGTACGCTAAAGGTTGGCCGATCGGGATTTTGCCAACGGTTGCTGATAATGGTGTGCACGCAGCATTTGTGATTGGGGAAGAGGTTATCGATTGGCGGGCCGTAAATCGCCCCGAGATTTTGGTAACAGCAGAGGTTGATGGAAATGTTGTCACGGATGGCGTGGGCGCCAATGCGCTTGACGACCCTTTGAATGCATTGGTTTGGTTGGCTAATTCATGTGCGTCGCGTGGTCAAAGTATCAGTCCAGGTGAGATAGTTACCACCGGCAATACTGTTAGGGACCCGATTTTCGCCAAACCAGGGAATACGGTTGTTGCCGCCTTCGGTGGTATCGGTTCCGTGCAGGTATCATTTGTCTAAACACGACTTACCTGGCAGCGTGCGTCTGGGTAGCCGCGTTCAGAGTGCGGTGGAGTGTGCCGTATTTCAACAGTCCAAAGGTGGGTGACGCCTGGCTCTTAACTTTTACCACTCCGTCTTTCTGCGCTCCATGTAGCCCTCTGGTCTCCAAGGTTGCAGCCCCTTAACTGTAGCGCCACTCTCTATCAAAATTTTGTGATGATAAATCGTGGCGTTCACGCGAGCGCTAGATCTTAGAGCTACGCCCATTGCTTCAATGCGGCCATGCACTTCACCAGCCACGTCAACTACGTTGGCCCGCAAATCCCCGCTAATGCGTCCAGTTTCTGCTATGAGAATTCGACGGGCCGTCACCACACCTTCCACCATGCCTTTGACGATCACTTCTAATTCGGGCGCGACGATAGTTCCCGTTACGGTAAGAGTGCGTTCCACGAGGGATATTTTCTGTCTTTCCAGCGCACTCCGGGAGGAGGCGCTGGTGCTAGAAAGTCCAAGTAGTGGCAGACGCGTAACCAGCTCGTTCGTTTTCATTACCAAAGGCAAAGTTCTGCCCAATGTTTAAGTGGCTTTAGCCAGCTTTTACTTCAACGCCAGTTTCTTTCTTTTTTATTTCACCGTCCACGGGGGTCAGAGTGGAGATTTTTGATTTTTGGCCACGCAAGTTGTCTTTATTTCGACGCAACTGACCCTCGACTACTGCGCCTTCATCGATACCAAGTGTTTCGTATATTACGTCCCCGTTGACATAACCACTCCGTGCAATTTTTACGGAAGAGGCATGAATTTGGCCATCTACCTTTCCTCGTACCTCGACTGATGTGCTTTCTATGGTTCCCGTGACGTGGGCCCCTTCGCTCACGGTCAGGCCGCGGCTATTAATATCTCCTTCTACAGTGCCGCTAATGACGACGTCCGCTTCACTTTGCAAATTGCCAACAATTTTCAACCCAGCACTTATCACAGATGATTCACTCTGGCCGCCAGATGGACTACTCACCCTAGATGCCTTGGAGCTTGGTGTATTGCCAGGATCATTATTCGTCGAATCTTCTTGTCTGTTAAACATATCGTGTCCCTCCCCAACATTTTCATTCTTACATTATTGTCCCTCAAACAATTATCGGTCCAGCTGAAATATCGGCCGTTTGCAGTCAGTATGGCGACTTGAGACCAAAATTACACTACGAAACAGTATTTTTGTTCCCCAAGGCCCAACCTGCAAGTATTTAAAACGCGTTCATTATTAGCCGTGCATAGTGAGGCCACCGGAAATGCTGATTACTTGTCCCGTGATGTAGTTAGCTTCTTCAGAAGCAAAAAATGCCACCATGCCTGGAAAATCTTCCGGTTCACCGAGTCGCCGCATTGGTATCGCCTTCTTTAGGGCATCTTGTAGTTTCCCGGAGGGATCGACACCGCGAAGTAATGGCGTGTCGGTCGGACCTGGGCAAATTGTGTTCACGGTTACTCCGCGGCGCGCAAGTTCACGGGCTAAAGTCTTGCCAAACGCGATAAGCGCACCTTTGCAGCCAGCATAAACAGCCTCCCCCGATGAGCCAACCCTCCCAGCATCTGATGAAATGTTAATCACTTTGCCAGAGCCGCGCTCCACCATAGCTGAGGCTATTATGTGACACATATTTAGGGGGCCCATATAGTTAATATTTATCACTTTCCCCCAAAATTCTGGATCTGTGTCAAGAAATCGCGCTGCTTGGTCCCAGCCGGCATTGTTTACGAGGATGTCGCTTGGTCCGTTAGCATTTTCAATTTCGGCAACCGCCTTCTTAACCTCATCGTAGTTTGAAATATCACAGGTTAGCGCTTTAGCGCAGCCGCCAGACTTGCGTATCCCGTCGGCTGTTTCTTCGGCGCCGGCGCTATTAAGATCGAGGATGCCTACTTGGCATCCTTCTTCTCCAAGGCGTGCGCAGATCGCCCTGCCGATACCGGACGCACCGCCAGTAATGATTGCTCCTTTGCCTTTTAGTCCCCGCATGTCGTTCTACTCCTACCAAATGAAAGGGCCGCCTATTGTGGCGACCCCAAGATAACGAAACTCCGGCACTAACCACTCAATGTACTTCGCGCCAAATTTTGCGTTTGCTCGCGAAAAGGAGAGCTGAAAGAACCGCAAGAAACAACAATACCTTCATACCAAGTTTTTTGCGCATGGTTAGGTTCGGCTCTGCAGTCCAAGAAAGAAAGGCGGCCAAATCACGAGCCTCCTGCTCAATCGAGGCGGTTGTGCCGTCGGCGTATTCTACATCATCGCCGTATAAGGGCTGCGGCATGGCAATAGCACCGCCTGGAAAATATCGATTGTAGTACAGTCCTTCCGGCACTTCATGATTGTCCGCTTCCTCCGCGTATCCTGTAAGAAGAGCGTATATATAATCAGCACCACCGGGCCGCGCTTTGTACATAAGGGAAAGGTCGGGAGGCAACGCACCGTTGTTCATAACGGCGGCTTCCACATCATTAGCGTAGGGTTTTACGAAATAGTCCGATGGCCTCGCTGTACGTGTAAACATTTCACCATCACTGTTTGGGCCATCCTCAACTTCATATTGACCTGCAATTGCTTTGATCTGGGTTTCATCGTAGCCAATCTCACTTAAGTTTCGGTATGCCACGTACTCTAAACTGTGACAGTTAGCACAAACTTCTAAGTAGACTTGAAGTCCACGCTGCAGTTCACCGCGATCAAACTTTCCAAAAATGCCATCAAATGACCAGTGCTGTGGCGGAATATTCTCGCTACCACCTGCGCCGTTCGCGTTTCCAATGCTGGTTGTCGTAGCTACGATGGCTAGTGCTATGCTTGTGATCCAGGAGTGTACGGAGGTCACGCGTTTTTCCTCATTATTTCTCACGCGTCGGTTTCGCGCTTCTGCAGGACCGATTCATCGATGCTGGCTGGTAGGGGCTTTGTTGGTTCTATTCGCCCAATCAACGGCATTAAAATCAGAAAATGGAAAAAATAATAGGCCGTAGCAAGGCGCCCCAGAATAAGCCAGGTTCCTTCAGGTGGTTTGGCACCCGCTATACCCAGTACAATTACGTCGATTAACAGGAACCAAAATATTTGTTTGTACCAAGGACGATACCGGGCACTCCGTATAGGAGAGGTATCCAGCCAAGGTAGAACAAACAAAATCAGAATCGACGTAAACATCGCTATTACTCCGGCTAGCTTTGCGTCGACAAACCAAATGTCAGGTACAGCTCGAAGGATGGCGTAAAATGGCAGGAAGTACCACTCAGGAACGATGTGCGCCGGAGTAACCAGTGGGTTGGCTTTCACGTAGTTGTCCGGATGGGCTAAATAATTCGGGGCATAAAAGACGAATGCCAAAAGAATAATCAAAAACACACTCACGCCAAATAGATCTTTGATGGTGTAGTATGGATGAAACGGCAGGGTGTCCTTCGGTCCTTTGGTCTCTATACCGGTTGGGTTGTTTGAACCAAATCGATGTAGGGCCCATAAATGCAAAAAGACAACACCTACTAAAACAAACGGTAGCAAATAGTGCAGGCTATAAAATCTATTGAGTGTGGGATTTCCTACGGCAAAGCCCCCCCACAACCAAGGAGTGATTTGGTCTCCGATCAAAGGGATTGCTGAAAATAAGTTGGTGATGACTGTAGCAGCCCAGAAACTCATCTGACCCCAGGGAAGTACGTACCCCATGAAAGCAGTTGCCATCATTAACAGTAAAATGAGTAGGCCCATCCACCAGAGGACCTCGCGTGGAGATTTGTAGGATCCAAAGTAAAGTCCCCGGAATATGTGTATATACACCACCGCAAAGAATGCCGACGCGCCATTAGCATGTAAGTAACGTATCAGCCAGCCATAGTTGACATCGCGCATGATAGACTCCACGCTATCAAACGCATGGTCAACGTGTGGGGTGTAATGCATCGCCAGCACGATCCCAGTGACGATCTGTACAACTAAAATGATCCCAGCTAAAGATCCAAAATTCCACCAATAATTGAGGTTTTTGGGCGCAGGATAGTCTACCAATGAGTGGTGCATGAAGGTAAAGATAGGAAGCCGGTAATCAAACCACTGCAACATTTTCCTACCCATCGATAGATTACTCATGGGTCCTGCCTTTTAGCCAATACGGACTGTGGTTTCATCGAGGAAGACGTACTCCGGAACTTCTAAATTAGCCGGAGCCGGGCCTTTTCTGATTCGTCCCGAGGTATCATAATGCGAACCGTGGCATGGACAAAACCAGCCTTGGTAATCACCTCGGTGGCTTAGTGGCACACAGCCCAGATGCGTGCAGACACCGACTAAAATTAGCCATTCCCGCCTTTTGACTCTGTCCGTGTCTGACTGCGGATCAGGAAGAACATCGATTTGTGCCGTTTCTGCCTCGGCTATTTCCGTCGGAGTGCGGTGGCGAACGAAAACTGGTTTTCCCCTCCAAACCACTGTGATGGCCTGACCCACTTCGATTCCGGAGATGTCGATCTCTGTGCTGGCCAGAGCTAGGACTGACGCCGATGGGTTCATTTGGTGGATAAACGGCCATACCGAAGCCACAGCGCCAACTGCGCCAACAGCCCCTGTAGCCAAATAGAGAAAGTCTCTGCGCGTTTCACCGTCCTGTGTTACTTTAGATTCTCCGGGTGCGGGCGCCTTGGCCATAGAAACATTTCCTTATCAGATTGCGGCACAAATTTCGCGTTCGCGTTGTGCCTTAAATGTGCTGAAATGTCTATACTCGTTGATGATCAATATCTTTTTTTCATATATATCTCATAGAGAAATGGACAAGATTTTCGCGTGCGAATAGCTCTCTATCAGCCCGATATTGCACCGAACGCTGGTGCAATCTTTCGCTTGGCGGCGGTGCTGGGCGTTGCGGTAGATCTGATTGAGCCAGCTGGTTTTATCATGACGGATCCCCGCTTGAAACGTGTCGGACTCGACTATCTAAGTAAGGTTAATCTAACCCGCCATATATCCTGGCAGTCATACTCGCTACTACGTAATAGTGCCGAGGCGCCAGCTAGCAGGACGCTACTACTCACTACTTCCGGTAACACGCGTTATATTGACTTCAAATTTTCTGCCAGCGACACTTTGCTGCTTGGTCGAGAGACTGCAGGTGTACCTGCGCATATTCATAAGGCAGCTGATGCTCGGTTGCGGATTCCTATGGGTGCTGGTCAACGTTCCTTAAATATCGTGGTTGCAGCGGCAATGGTGTTGGGTGAAGCGCTGCGGCAGACCAATTTATGGCCGGATGGTCAAGGTGCGGGAGAAGTATCTCTTGGAGGGGAACAACAGTGAAGTTTCAAGATGAATCAGGCTCATTTGATCGGAAGGATCAAGCCGATAAGCAGAAGGAATATGCGACGGCTTGGTTCACAGAACTTCGTGATCGGTTATGTGCCGTGTTCGAAGATATTGAAAGTGAACTCGTTTCTGGTCCCAACGTCGATTTGCCTCCTGGTCAGTTCAAGCGAACTAGTTGGGAGCGTGATGGAGGTGGCGGCGGTGAAATGTCCATAATGCGTGGGCGAGTTTTTGAAAAAGTTGGCGTCAATGTTTCTACTGTGGGAGGAGAGTTCTCTGATCAGTTCCGTGGCCAAATTCCCGGCACGGAGGAAAGTCCATCATTCTGGGCCAGTGGGATCTCGGTAGTTGCTCATTTGTGCTCTCCGTTAGTGCCTGCTGCGCACATGAACACCCGTTACATTGTTACGGGGCGCTCCTGGTTTGGGGGAGGTTGCGATCTTACTCCAATGGTGGAAGATAAGGTGGACACGGACGCATTTCATACAGCGCTAAAGGCCGCGTGTGACACCCATCACCCCGACTATTACCCCCGTTTTAGGAAACTCTGTGATGAATATTTTTATTTGCCGCACAGGCGGGAACCACGCGGCATTGGCGGTATCTTTTTTGATAATTTGGAGAATGGGTGGAAGGAAGACTTCGCATTTACTCGTGAGGTGGGTATGGCATTTTTGCGGACCTATCCGAACATAGTTAGGCAACATTTTCAGAAACCATGGACGGAGGAGCAACGCGAATATCAACTTGTGCGCCGCGGCCGTTACGTTGAGTTTAATTTGCTTCACGATCGGGGTACGCAATTTGGCCTCAAGACGGGAGGTAATGTGGAGGCTATTCTCATGTCTATGCCTCCGGTTGTAAAATGGCCATGATCTACCTGTGCAGGCGTGCGCACTGCGTCCGCTATTTGTCAGTCACAATTTCATCAACCCAAGGCGGAGTGGCAAAGGCTGCTTGGTGGATTTCAGGGCTGTAGTGTCGAGTATCGAGATTTTCCTCATAGAACCGTGTTCGTAACTGCTCAATTGATAGAGATCTCAAAGTGGCATCTTCGGTGGCCCATGCGAAAACCATGTCGCCACCAAAATAGGTGGGCACGCTGGCCCTAAAAAAAGTTACGTCTGGAAAGTGCCTTGAGAGCCGCTTAGCGCTTTCTCGGAGTTCCTGGGATTGAACAAAAGGAACACCGTTTTGAGCAACTAATACTCCGCCAGGATTCAGACGGAGGCGGCAATCCTGATAAAATTTGTCTGAAAATAAATTTATCGCCGGTCCTACGGGATCTGGTGAATCCACAATAATGACGTCAAAAAGTTGTGTAGTTTGGGAGACATATTCGGAGCCATCGGCGATTATCAACTGAAGACGAGGGTCATCGAATGCGCCTTGGCTAAGTGTAGGCAAATATTTTTTACATAGGTCAACAACAGAACGGTCTACTTCAACCATTACCACTTGTTCCAAACGACGGTGTTTCAATGCCTCCTCGATCATGCCACCGTCCCCACCCCCGACGACCAATACACGTCGGGCAGCGCCATGTGCTATAATCGGCACATGGGTTAGCATTTCGTGATAGATAAACTCATCTGCCTCAGTTGTTTGAACTACACCGTCAAGCACTAATACGCGGCCGAAAACGGCATTTTCAAAAATCAATATTTCCTGCTGATTGGTATTGCATCGGTAAAGTACCCGGTCGATTCTCAAATGCTGACGAAATTCGGCATGGAGTCGTTCGGAAAACCATTCCGGCATTAGGGGAGTGTTCCACGTTGGATTTTAGAAATGTCTGCGCGGCTCGCAGAAAAAGCGTTTTTGAGCACAGGAATCGCTAGTTCAGGTCGTGTGTCCCCACACATGAAAATGTCAATCGCCGTGTAGTCACGCTCCGGCCAAGTGTGCACGGTGATATGTGATTCGGCCAGCACTGCAACGCCAGAAATACCTCCAGATGGTGTAAAGCGGTGCAGGTGGATGTTAAGCAGGGTTGCGCCGGCTACTTCAACTGAATCACGTATGGCTCGTTCTATTAAGCTAGAGTTTCTTAACCCGCTTGCGCCCCATAGATCTAACAACAAATGTGTACCCGCAAATGTTTCAGTGTCAACAGTAATGAAATGGTCCTTGCTAACTGAGCGCATCGGTTCAGGCGTTTTATTCTCGGTGATAGTTTGAGCTATTGAAGCAGATAGTTCCTCAATTAAAGGGGGGCCTTGCATATTGTTCCTCGACATCAGAGTCTTTATTCAGCAGGAGAAAGATATGACTTCCAAACCACCAGCAATGCAAGCCCGAAGTGCATTGCTCCGAACGTGGCGGGGTAGGGTCATACCCGACCCAAGGTTTTAGGTGCCTGCAGTGCCTAAATATTTCGCATTTAGATGAGTTTTTAAAGGAAACTGGGGCAGAGAAAGTTTGTGCAGCGGATGTGTATGCCAGCTAGTCAGGTGCGTTGGTGCTCTAACTTGAGTCACAGAGATCAATGTGCGCGAACTATCGATTTGGAATTTGTTGGCTAACCACAATCTCCTGCAAGACGTAGTTAATAGGGTTGGCAGGTGTGCAGGTGTACATCTAATGCATCAAAATTGCTTGTAGACTCGCAATGCTTGGTTTCTTTCAAGAGTTATTGGTGACAAGCCCCCCAATAGAATCATCATGACGCTCGATATCATCCTCTCCTAAATAGTTGCCGCACTGAACCTCTATTACTTTTAATGTGCTTGTCCCTGCATTTTCTAAACGATGTCGAACATTAGGCAGAATGCAGGTTGATTGGTTTGAGCTGAGTAACTCTTGCACTTCGCCAAGGGTTACGCAGGCACACCCTTCTACTATCACCCAATGTTCCGTTCGGTGGTGGTGACTCTGCAAACTTAGCTTGCCTCCAGGCCGTATAACCAATTCCTTCACCTTAAAACCGGGCTGTTCAATCAAAACCGTAAAGAATCCCCAGGGTCTTTGCTCTGTCAAATGCCGCGTTGTCTCAGAACGATTCAATGATGCCAGTTGTGTGACTATCGAGCTAATGCCGTCGTCGCAGGATTTATTCGCAACCAACACGGCGTCGGCAGTTTCGACAACCGCTATATTTTCAAGGCCAACGCAGGCTAAGAGCCGGCTTTCGCTCCGTAACAAGCTATTCCGGCACGCTTTGGATATTACATCTCCAACAACCGAAGTCCCGTTTTCGTTGCGTGAGCTAATCTCCCATAATTTTTGCCAAGAACCCATATCAGACCATTCCAGGTCAACCGGAGTTAGGACGATTTTATCCGAGCGTTCCATCACTGCTTTATCAATTGATATAGAAGGGATGTCTAAGTAATCTTCAGGTGTGAACCGGGTGATGTTGTTGTCTGTATGACGTTGACTGAAGGCTCTACTGGCCATTAGAAAAAGTTCAGGTTCAAAACTATCTACCTCGCGGAGAATTGTTTTTGCTGAGGAAGCAAAGATACCGCTGTTCCAATATACATCGGATCTGGCAGCCAAATGTCTTGCTTTCGCCGGGTCAGGCTTTTCAGTGAATGATTCTATTTCAAAGGCCCCTTCGAACAACTCAGACTCTTGTCCCTGATGGATGTAGCCATAGCCGGTTTCGGCGCGCTCGGGCTTGATCCCAAGAGTGACTATGCGATTGAACGAAGCAATATGGATAGCCCGTTCAAAGGTTTGATCTACTAGTTTTTTGTCCTCGATTACATGGTCCGTGGGTGTTACCAGGAGGATTGCTTCTTCCGCGCATTCCTTGGCGTAAAATGCAGAGACTGTTATAGCGGCTGCTGTATTGCGGAGTACCGGTTCGACTAGGATATTATTGGTGAGCGCGGGGTCGAGCTCTGATAACTGGCCGTGTACTGAATGGAATTGAGCTTCCGTCGTAACAGTAATTATTCGCTCCGGCGGGGCAATTTTCTTTGCCCTGAGTGCTGCCTGTTGTAAAAGCGAACCACTCCCCGTGAGATTTAAAATGTGTTTCGGGTTAATCTCTCGGCTCAATGGCCAAAGACGTGTGCCCTTGCCGCCCGCAAGTAGAACCGGGAAAATTTCGAACATCAGTGCGCCTCCTACCTTAACGCCCGCAGAACCGGCCAACAAATTCGCCAAACGAAACCTTTGTGTTAAAGTTCCTTCTTTTTTCAGTTGCTGTTTGCAACAGTTAGCATTTTTAGGATAGTTTTTCGGTTGATTTTTATAACTTTCCTGAATGCCGTGAGGTCTATCAGAATCTGTGCTGTTTTTCCCATGGTCTTCACCAGATACGCATTAAGTTTTTGCTGTTTTGGTTTGAGGGCGGATAAAGCATCGTACCGAATTTGGCTAGCAACTGTGTTGAGTAACAGCATATTTTCGTATTTCCGTCATTGAGAGGCAAAAGGATAGAGGTCAAAAACCGACATGTGGTTTCAAAACTATTTAGCTAATGATCACGATATGAAATTCGATAAATCGCGTTGGCTGTGTCGTCTGAAATAAGCAGCGAGCCATCCCCAGCGACAAGAACATCAGCCGGCCGCCCCCAGGCACGTTGCCCCTGGAGCCATCCCTCTGCAAACGTGTCGTACGAAACTGCTTGGCCGGTCTGATCAAGGCGCACCACGGTGATTCGGTATCCTATCTTTGTGCTCCGGTTCCACGATCCGTGCTCGGCGATGAACACTTGATTGATATATTCTTGAGGAAACATCTCTCCGTCGTAGAACGTAATACCAAGCGGGGCGACGTGTGGTCCTAATAGTTGCGCGGGTGCCTCAAAGTCGGAGCAATCAACCCCTTCACCGTAGCGGGGATCAGCTATGTCGTTTCCGTGGCAATGGGGAAATCCGAAATGAAGTCCCGCCCGATGTGCATGATTAAGTTCCCCTGGGGGCGTGTTGTCACCCAGATTATCGCGCCCATTGTCACTGAACCAAAGTTCTTCGGTCTCGGGGTGCCATGCAAAGCCAACGGAGTTTCGAACTCCTCGGGCAAACATTTCGATTATTGGGCCATCCAGGTTTATGCGCAAAATCCCTGCATATGGGTCAGGACGGACGCAGACATTGCAAGGCGCCCCAACTGGCACATAGAGCATGTCATCCGGCCCGAAATCGATAAATTTCCAGCCATGGTGACGATCGCTGGGTAACATATCAGTTACTGTTACGGGCTCTGGTGGGTTTTCGAGCCGGGACTCGATGTCGTCAAACCGAAGGATCGTGTCCACGGCACTGACATAGAGTGCACCGTCTCTAAAAGCGACGCCACTGGGTGCTTGCAGCCCATTAGCGATTACATAAAGTTCGTCCGAGCGCATGTCTCGATCCCGGTCAACCAGTGCATAAACATTTCCAGCGGATCTAGAACCGACAAAGAGGGTGCCCGCGGTTCCAAGCGTCATGGCGCGTGCGTTTGAGACGTCGCTCGCAAATGTTGCTATTTCAAATCCTGGCGGCAACTTAATTAGGTTAAGTTGTAGATTTTCAGCAAGGCTCTGATCAGCTTGCCCGAGTAGTAATACGGCGTAAGTGAGCGCTACATGGATAGCCCAGAGGCGTGGGTGTCCCCCAGCCACACCCGTAAGGAATTTATGCATAATCAAGAGGTACTACGGTGGTCGAATTAATTCGCTCCATGGCAAAGCTTGAACTTATGTCACTTACAGGAACCAGTGTGCTTAGGTCCTTATAAAAGGTGTCGTAATGCTCCACGCTCGGTACAACCCTGAAGTAGCCCGAGTATTTTGCGGTCAGTTTCATCGACACTTGCCCCACCCATTAAAATAAACCTTTTCGCTACACACAAAACACTAGTATCTATTTCTAATATTTTGATCTAAATTTTACTAGTATTACAACATATACATTTTTCCATCATTTTTAACGCCGAAATTAGCAACCGACAAAAAATATTCCTTTCTGAGGAGTATCAGTGTGTTTTGTCTTCGTATTCGTTGTCTTTAATTTCTTTACTGGTTTGTGGATTAGCACGGGTCAATTATTGACCGCTTTTCGCCAGAGTTTCTTGTCCCCGTAGGAGTTGACTGTGACTGGTCTTCGACACTAGGACGGGGCAACGTTGGTCATCCGAATAATCTATTTGGCAATCGAGGCATTGAAAGCATTCATTCATGTTGATGTCGCCTCTGTCATCGATTGCTCCTATGGGACACGATGTGGCACAGATCTGGCATGGGTTCCCGCATTCATGCCGTCGGTTAAGCCAGTTCAAAATGTGGAAACGACCACCAACTGCTAGTACGGCTCCGAGCGGACACAAGTATCGGCAAAAAAATCTCTCAACGAACAGGCCGACAGTGACTAATGCGCTGGCATAAAGCACGTAGGGCCAAGCCCGGTCGAATTTCATCGTAATGGCGGTCTTGAAAGGTTCAATTTCGGCGACTCCAGCCGCAGCGTTCAGCGAATAAGACGCCGTTCCTAGTATTCCGAAGGCAACCAGGTATTTAATGGACCAAAGGCGCTGTTGAACGGAGTAACGAATTTTGTATTGTGGTATCCGTATGGCTCGCGCCAGCTTATTTGTCAGTTCTTGCAGGGCCCCGAAAGGGCAGAGCCAGCCGCAAAAAATGCCTCGGCCCCATAGAACCAAAGTGACGCCGACATAGGCTATGAGTATCACCATTAATGGCTCATATAGAGTTGCCCTCCAATCCATGGATTTGATGATCAGAGTTAGATATTGGACTATGTTCAGGATAGTCATCTGTGTTCCGGCTATCCAACCTAGCCACACCAATGTGATTACAAGTACACAAAATCGAATGATGCCGTAGGTCTGTTTGAATCGGCAAAGAAAGTGATGAGAAAAAATTATTGCCGTTACGGTTCCAAGGAGCGTAAGCAGGATTGCGATGGACCAGCGTTTTTCTAACCATAACGCTTGCCAGTCACTAAGGGTGCTTTCCCGCCAAAGTCCAAGTGCAACGTAGTGCGGGTCCTTCAAGCCCGCTTTTTCCAGAGCCAAATCACTTCCGATTACGTACTGGGAAGGAACTCGATATGGTAAGGAAAAATTGATTGCTTTCCGCTCGCCCCCTTCGTTTAGTGTTTCGAATACCCGTAACTCCAGTGTCCATGGCTCTAACGGTTTCAATTTCATGTGCGAGGGAATTCGCAGACGCCCAGCATTCTTAAAAGAGGGGTGGTCGTCGATGGCAAGTCTTTGCGCCCGATAAAAATTTTCAGGCAGGAGGGGAAATATTCGTTCTCCTTGTCGGATTTGGATGCGTTCAAAAATTGGCACTAAGGCCGAATTTTTTGGTATCCAAGCGTACGGGCCCTTTGAACCAATAAACAAATGTTGCTCACCAAGTTCAGAATTTTCAGTAAACCGCCGATGGGCTCGGACACCAAAGAGATTTCTTCCTACAGATGGCAAGGTTGCCAGTCCCACAAACAGTGTGATGAAAGTATCGTCATCTTTTTGATTTTCCCCGTCAAATTGGGGCCTGGGTAGCGTTTGCGAAGTCAACTCCGAGAGCACTTCCGCGTAACTAATGCTACGAGAAACGATTGACTTCTCATTAATCAAATCAGACCAGGATTTTTCCTCGTAACTGAACAAATCTAGAGTAAGGTCTTTGTGTTCACCATCAATGATACCGTTTAAGTGACCAACTCTAAGTGCGGAGTTGATAATTGCACGGTGCATGGCAAGAGCGCTGATTGTGGCGCCTGAGATGGCGTCTATGTTTTTGTACTCGTTTAAATACTGTGGTCCTTTTTTGGTTGTTCGTTGTTTGAGCGGTCGGCTAGCTCCAACCTTGAAACCGTTCAGACCGTTAAGGAAAAGTTCGAATTTTTTCGGCCCAATCATGCCGTCCGAGATTAGCGGCTCGTGTTCTTCAAGTAGTTTGTGCCCAACGATTGTGCCATCTTTTCGAAGACCAATTACAATGTCGAACGAATTGCCGCTGTACCCTGCCGGATGGACCGTCTCGTGTGTCGAAAACAAATAACCTATTACCATGTCGTCACTTAAAACCGTGGCGATCGGGGGATCTCCGATGGCTTGGTCCCGCCCACTTGATTCCGGAAATAGTTGTTCCACCAACGCCGGAGTCAGTCGATTCTCCAGTGGTTCTGTCATATCGGCGTAGCAACGATCAAATGTCGCTAAAAGTCCAAAAGCGAAAATCAGATGTGCCAGAATGCTACGCACTACAAGCGCCTTTGGCCGGGTGACAGTTGAACGACGACTTGCGCAACATTGAACATGTTGGCGGTCATCATAGCGAGTTCCTAGAGCGTTAAGTTAAACCAAATTGCGGGAAATTACATATTTGGATAGTTGGGACCGCCGCCGCCCTCAGGCGGTTCCCAGTTTATGTTTTGCGTTGGATCTTTAATGTCACAGGTTTTGCAATGAACACAGTTCTGGGCATTGATTTGTAGCCTTGGAATGGAGCCATCCTCCTCAAAAAGGATCTCATAAACTCCTGCTGGACAGAAACGCTGTTCAGGAGCCCCATAATTAGGAAGATTGAACGTTATCGGCACCTTCATGTGCTTTAACTTCAAGTGCGAGGGTTGGTTTTCCTCGTGATTCGTATTGGAGAGGTATACTGATGAAAGTCGATCAAAACTTATTTTCCCATCCGGGCTTGGATATTCTATAGGCCTGCATTCATTAGTTTTCTTTAGAGATTTGTGGTCAGGCTCATGATGAAATGTCCACGGTGCGCGGCCCCTCAGCAAATAACTATCAATCGCACTGTAAATCAGGGCAGGCCAGAGGCCCCATCGGAAAGCCGGTCGGATGTTTCTGGCTCGATATAGTTCGGGCCACACCCAGGAAGACTTCAGACTATGTTCATAATCTATAGCTTCCAAATTGCTACTAGCCGAACCCTCTTTTTTAATTAAGTTGAACACAGTTTCGGCTGCGACCATGCCTGACTTCATCGCAGTGTGGGTGCCTTTTATTTTTGGTACGTTCATGAACCCTGCTGTGCACCCAATCAGTGCGCCACCTGGAAAGGTTAGCTTAGGTATGGATTGGAATCCTCCTTCATTTAGTGCTCGTGCACCATATGCAATCCGTTCTCCATCCTCAAAAACCGATTGAATGCGGGGGTGATTCTTGAAGCGTTGAAATTCACGGAATGGATCGAGGTGCGGATTACGGTAATCGAGCCCTACCACAAATCCAACGGCAACTTGGTTTTCCTCTAAATGGTAGAGAAAGGAACCGCCATAGGTCTGGGAATCCAACGGCCAACCGATCGTATGTGTTACTAAACCAAGTTCGTGTGCTTCCGGCTGAATTTTCCAGAGTTCCTTTATGCCGATCGCGTAGGTCTGCGGATCCCTGCCTCGGCGCAGTTGGAACCGTTCGAACAGGGTCTTTGTGAGTGATCCCCGGCAGCCTTCGGCAAACAAGGTTTGTTTGGCATGCAGTTCTATCCCGGGTTGGTAGTTTTCAGTTAGTGTCCCATCTTTGGCAATGCCCATGTCACCTGTGGCGACTCCCCGCACCTCCCCTTCGTCGCCGTAAAGCACCTCAGAAGCCGAAAACCCCGGGTAAATCTCTACGCCCATTGCCTCTGCTTGTTCACCTAACCAGCGGCAAAGGTTGCCAAGGGAAATTATAAAGTTGCCGTGATTACGCATTTGAGGGGGTGTAAAAGGAAAGCGGAAACTTTTCTCTTGAGTTAAATAAAGTAACCTGTCGCTGGAGACCGGGGTATTTACTGGGGCACCTTGATTTTTCCAATCCGGAATTAACTCATCTAAGGCTCGGGTCTCAAGAACAGCGCCAGAAAGGATGTGCGCGCCCACCTCGGATCCTTTCTCTATGACGCAAACGCTAATGTCCTTGTTTTCTTGGTTGGCCAATTGCCTCAATTTTATTGCTGCCGCTAGGCCGCTTGGGCCCGCACCGACGATAACGACATCGTATTCCATCGATTCGCGATCCATATCAACCTTCCACTCTCAATGTTTATCGACCAACATCCGCGCACAAATTCTATGATGTCTCCGACAATATGCCTGAGCCTTTCGGTTAAGTCGCATTCTTCAAAAGCCGTAACACATTTCGGTGAAGTGCTGGGTCCCCGCAAGCGACAACGGAGGCCTCTTTCTGGGCTGGACCGCCAGTCCATCCCGTGACGACACCGCCAGCCCCTTCGATAATCGGGATTAGTGCAAATATGTCCCAGGTCTTAAGGTCGCTCTCAGTGATTAGATCGATTGCGCCAGAGGCCAGCATCCCATAGGCGTAACAGTTGCCTCCAAATTGCGTGAGGTGGGTCTCGTGCATCAGTCGTTGGAAGACGACTTCCTGAGCTGGCGTCGTCATCATTCGTGGGTCGGTCACCGCGTAGATTGCGTCGTCGAGGTTTGAGCATTCGCGAGTTTTGATCGGCGTTCCGTTGAGAAAGCTGCCTTCAGCGGTTCCCACGAAACGGTCATTCATAATCGGTTGGTCCAGTACGCCAAGTAAGGGGTGCCCCTGATAACCCAGTCCAATTAGGGTGCCGAACATTGGTAAACCGGCGATGAAGGCTCGGGTTCCATCGATGGGGTCCAGGACCCAACAAAATTCGGCCCCCGGATTCAAATCGTCAAATTCCTCCCCGACAATCCCATGATCCGGATAACGATCGATGATTAGATCCCGTATCGCTTGCTCCGATTCACGATCTGCGCGTGTTACGGGTTGGCCAGTAGCGCTGGCTGCAGGCTTATCATCGATTAGCAATGTGCTACGAAAATACGGCTTTATGACCGCGCGCGCAGCATCGGCTAACTCCTCGGAGAAGGCGCTTAGCTCTTCAAGCTCTGCGTCAGATACATTGGCCATATTTCCATCCTGCCACGTATGTTCGTGGTCTGTCAGCGGTTCTACCTGGGTCTTTCTTTGTTGTGAAGCGCCTAAGTACAAATCAATGCTTGGCATGAAAAAGGGCGCGCCTTTGGCGCGCCCTTCGTAATCAACAAACTTAAAGTCCGCTTACCAAATTGCTACTGGTCCGCCAATGGCGCCGGTGGCACCACGAATCGGAGCTGGAGCAAAGAAATACGCAAACTGGTAGACACCGGCGGCAGCTAGTTCACTCAACCGCAGGTTTTCGTGGTTCACGATCCCGTTCTTTGTCTGCAAGAACTGATGCACACAGAATACGCAGTCGGGATCTGGATTTGGGACGGAGTCAACTGGCCATGTGTCGCCAGCCGTGACGCCGGCTTTACCATCGGCAATCCATTTGGCAACTTCCATGCCAATACCTGGGCAGCCAGCATTATAGGTTGCTGGGTCTTCCCAATGTTGTTCCCATCCAGTACGGAAAACGATTGCATCGCCTTCCATGATCTGGAAGTCAGACATCCCCTGAGCTTTTAGGGCCGCATTCACGTGATCCATGGTGATGGTATCACCAGCGACCATGTCTTTGCCCCAAATTGCCGAGACATCGATCAAGACGCCCCGACCAATAATCGGGTGCAATTCCTCGGTTCCAAGATGGTTCAACCCATAAGGGTTACCCATTTCGGCTGCAGTAAAGCCGTTGTACCAACGCATCTCGTTTTTATCGCCGTCAGCTCCAACTTGAACGCCGATGTGACCAAGACCATCGAACTGTGTTCCGACCTGGCCAATTTCCGTCGCCAAGAATTCGTCGTTCCACATGATGGCGTTCGTTCCAAATGCACCGCCGGTCGGGGTGCCTGGGATCCGCAGACTGAATTTGCGGGCACCAAACAGAGGCATGTCTGCATGGTACTCATGGCCGAGTTCCATTGTCATGCCTTTCTTAATCACAGACAGAGCACGCATGACCACTGCAGGATCTTTGTACCAGTTTGTTGAACCGGCTTCGTCACCTGCGCCCCAAATCGGGTGCGGCCACCATTTATCCCCTATCGGGGTCTCCGGGTTACTACCAGCTAACATGCAGTAGTCACCATCGGGGTTGTCGGCGCAGCCAGCAAAAGCGCTGCTGCTCATTACCATTGCAGCACCGAAAGTGCCAACAACGGCTAAAGTTTTGAACAATTGCATATATTCCTCCCTTACCAATTGGTCGTCCGTTTATAGGATAGGCACGAATATTTGCAAGTAAAGCTCCAAACACAATTTATATTGTGTTATAATATAACACTTCGGGAGGTTATGTGTGGCTGTGCCTTCGTTGGGTTTAAGGTTGGCGAGGGAGGAACTTATGGTGTCGGCTTAGTGTATGTTTCTTTCGTGCAATCCCATGCTTATAAGGATGACACATGGTATAGTTGGGGGAGGGGCGCACTTTGCTGCCTGTAACCGCAGGAAATATGTGAACTATGAAGTTTAACAGGCTTGTCGCGATGGGTAGGCGGATTCACGACAAAATGGCGTTCGCGGTTTTTTTGTGTTTCGTCTGGATTGGTTTGGCGAGTTGTGCAGGGGAAGAGACGCTGGTCTATCTTGAGCGTCCCGTGGAGGACATTTACAACCTCGCCATGGATCTACTTTTGGATGAGGATTACGAAAAGGCGGCGTTAACTTTCGAAGAGGTGGAGCGCCAACATCCATACTCAATGTGGGCCACTAAAGCTCAGATGATGGCAGCCTATACTCACTATCTTGACAACAACTATGATGAATCTGTGATTGCAGCAGACCGTTTCATTTCGCTTCATCCAGGTCATGCCGACACAGCCTATGCGCATTATTTGCTGGGCCTTTGCTATTACGAACAGATATCCGATGTAGGCCGAGATCAAAATATGACTGTGAAGGCTCTGGAAGCATTTGACTCTGTTGTGAGCCGTTACCCCACATCTTCATATGCTCGCGATGCCCAGTTAAAAATGGATTTGGCCCGCGACCATTTGGCAGGGAAAGAAATGGAAGTTGGGCGAACCTATCAGAACCTTGAGTTCTATTTGGCTGCAATCAATCGTTTCCGGACTGTGGTAGAACTCTATCAGACTACTAGTCATGTGCCGGAAGCTCTTCATCGTCTGACGGAATCTTATTTGGGGCTTGGAATTACAGAGGAAGCAGAAATAACGGCTGCCGTGCTGGGCCACAATTTCCCCGGGAGTGACTGGTACACCGCGTCATATGCTTTGTTGCGCGAGAGTGATCTAGAGCCCCGACCTTCGCGACAGTCGTGGCTGGCTCGTCTGTTTTAAGCCGCGGCTAACGGTTCGAAAGAATGTTGACACGTTTGTCGATCCGCGATGTCGTGGTTATCGATCGTCTTGAGTTGCAATTTGGTTCGGGCCTGTGCGTTCTGACAGGCGAGACTGGTGCCGGCAAGTCGATATTGCTAGATGCATTGAGTTTGGCTTTAGGACGTCGTGCAGGGCCAAGGCTGTTACGAAGAGGGGCATCAGAGGCAACCGTTACAGCGACTTTTGAATTATTGGCGGGCCATGCCGCGCAGTCCATGTTGGAAATTCACGGAATTGGGGGAGAGGAGGAGGTGATTGTCCGCCGGACGCTTGCTGCAGACGGGCGAAGCCGTGCCTTCGTGAACGACCAACCGGTGACGATAGGTTTTTTGGCAAAACTTGGGGCGGTGCTTGTAGAGATTCATGGCCAAAACGATCGGTTAGGTCTGCTCGACCCGGGGACCCACAGGGACGTACTGGATGTTTCGGGTAACCTTGGAGATTTGGTGTTTCAAACGAAGCAGGCATATGGTCGATGGGAAGACGCGCGTGATGTATTGATCGCTGGCGAAGTAGAGGCCGATGCGGCGCGTCGAGATGAAACTGAATTACGTCAAGGTTCCAGGGAGTTGGCAGCTCTAGCGCCAAGTCTGGGGGAGGAAACGGAACTCGCTCAACGCCGTAAATTGCTCCGTCAGGCTTCGGTGATTACGGAAGCGTTGGCCGATGCACGTGCCACGCTCTATCCAGGAGATGGAAAGCCTGTCGATGAGGCGGTGCGAGTGGCTCATCACATGATCAGCAGCATTTCTAAGTCCGCGGAGGGCCAACTTGATGAGTTAGTGAGCGCACTGGAACGTACTTCGATCGAACTGAATGAAGTGGTAAGTCTGGTAGAAACAATAGGGCATGATCTGGATTTGGATCCGAGAAAGTTGGAGGCTGTCGAGGAACGTTTGTTCACATTGCGCGATTTTGCCCGGAAATATTCTGTTTCAGCTGATGAATTGCCAACACTTCAGGAAGACTTTGAACGTCGGTTGTCTGCACTTGATGCGGACCATGCCTCTTTGAACACAAAAAAAGCGTCGTTGTCTAAAGCCGATTCCGATTTGGAGCGTTTAGTCAACCAACTTCATCAAGGCCGCGTCGACGCAGCCAAGAAACTCGACCTTGAAGTGGTGAAGGAGATCGAGGATTTACGGATGGGCGGTACCAAATTTCGAACAGAAATAGAGCCGTTGCCACGTGAAAAGTGGGGCGCTTCTGGTGCTGATCGGGTTGGTTTTGCGGTTGCCACAATTCCCGGAACCAAGTTGGGCCCAATCCATAAAATAGCTTCGGGAGGAGAGTTGTCCCGTTTTATGTTGGCGTTACGAGTCGTGATCGCATCTGCTGGTCAGGCCAAAACTCTGGTATTCGATGAGATTGATAGCGGTATAGGTGGTGCTGTTGCCGATGCTGTGGGCCAACGACTGGTGAGGTTATCCTCTAACGTCCAGGTCCTTGTAGTTACCCATCAACCCCAAATTGCGGCACAGGCACGTCATCATTTCCACGTGAGCAAACCCCGTAGAAACAGCCGAAGGTCTACGACGGTTGAAAAATTGTCCCCTAAGAAACGCGTTGAGGAAATTGCGCGAATGTTGGCTGGTGCCAAGGTTACTGATGAGGCAAGAGCCGCCGCGGAGCGTCTTCTTCTTGAAGCAACGCCATGAATGTTCCAATGGAGAAAGACATTGCGCTTCTTAGTGAAGTCGAGGTTAGGGCGGAGTTGGAACGGCTGGCAGCGGAGATTCGGCTTCATGATGATCTCTATTACAATAAGGATGCTCCGGTCATTTCCGATAGCGATTACGATGAATTACGTCGACATAATCGCCTGATTGAGGAAAGTTTTCCGCATTTAATCCGATCTGATAGCCCTTCGCAGCAAGTCGGTGCAGTCCTCAGTAGTGGTTTTCGGAAAGTTCGTCACGCGCGACCGATGTTGTCCCTAGAAAATGCTTTTACTCCTCAGGATGTAGAGAATTTTGTATCTCGAATTCGGCGTTTCCTTGGTCTTTTAGAGGATGATCGTGTCGAGCTTGTGGGTGAACCGAAAATTGACGGATTATCGGCGTCGCTTCGATATCAACAAGGTAAATTTGTACTTGGACTGACGCGCGGCGATGGGATTAAGGGAGAGGACGTGACTGCCAATTTGGGTACTATCGAAGACATTCCGCAGATGTTAGAGGGCAGTGACGTGCCGGCTGTGCTAGAAGTCCGCGGCGAAGTGTACATGACGAAGGATGATTTCGGCCATCTGAATCAAATTCGTGAGCAGTCCGATGAGCCCCCATTTGCGAACCCAAGAAATGCGGCGGCCGGTGGGCTCCGCCAGTTAGATCCTGCAGTTACAGCGAGCCGACGTTTGCATTTTTTTGCGTACGGTTTGGGTGAAGTGTTGCAGTCAAAAGAGAGTGCGGGAATAGAGTACCCTTTAGGGGCAACACTCATTGAGGTGCGAAAGCGACTGAGCTCTTTTGGATTTACTCTCAATGGACCTGTCTGTGTACATTCCGATGTGACGGATATTGTTTCATATTATGAAGATGTTGTTTCGAATCGGGCCGCTTTTGCATTTGATCTAGATGGAATCGTGTACAAAGTGAATCAGCTAGATTGGCAGTCCCGATTGGGCGCGATGAGCCGCAGTCCACGCTGGGCCATCGCACATAAATTCCCTCCAGAGCATGCAACCACCTTGGTTAAGGAGATTGTTGTACAGGTTGGCCGGACAGGAGCGTTAACACCGGTGGCGGAACTTGTGCCGGTAACAATCGGTGGCGTCGTGGTGTCTCGTGCGACCCTGCACAATGAGGATGAACTTAGACGTAAAGATATTCGATCCGGTGACACGGTAGTCGTTCAGAGAGCCGGTGACGTTATTCCGCAAATCTTAAAGGTTGATTTGAACAAACGAGAGGCGAACTCACAGGACTTTTTGTTTCCGGAAAATTGCCCGGTGTGCGGAAGCGTGGCGACACGGGGGATTGGCGAAGCGGTCCGACGTTGCACAGGCGGTTTGGTCTGTTCGGCCCAAGCTGTGGAACGGTTACGGCATTTTGTAAGTCGTGAGGCATTCGATATTGGAGGGCTCGGAGAAAAACAGGTCGAGTCGTTTTGGCGGGATGGTCTGGTAACCTCCCCAGCAGATATCTTTAAGCTCAAAAATTCATTTAAAGTTTTAGAGGGACGTGATGGATGGGGCAAGACCTCGGTTCGAAAACTGCTGTCTGCTATCGAGGATAGAAGAAATATTTCGTTGGAACGGTTTATTTACGCTCTCGGAATTCGTCAGGTTGGTCAAAGTAACGCGCTTTTATTGGCACATACTTATGGAAGTTTAGGTGCATTGATTGAAACCATTGCTGAAGCTAGCGACGCTAAAAGTGGGGCGTACGAAAATTTGATCTCTATTGACGGTATAGGAGATCAGGTGGTGGCTGAGTTGGTAGGTTTTTTTTCACAGCGCAATAATATGGACATGCTTGTCGCGTTAACCGATGAAATTAAGGTGGAGGATTTTGTTGGAGGTAGCGTGGCTTCTCCTGTGGCTGGTAAGACGGTAGTTTTTACTGGTTCATTGTCTACCATGACGCGTGCGGAAGCCAAGGCACAGGCCCAGGCGCTTGGTGCCAAGGTTGCAGGTTCTATTTCAAAGCAGACAGACTACTTGGTCGCCGGGGCAGAAACGGGGTCCAAGCTTGAGAAGGCGCGGAACTTGGGGGTGGACATACTCACAGAGAACGAATGGCGAGAACTTCTTGGTGTACAAGGTATTGTATGAGTTTAAGGTTTGATTTGGGTTGTTGATGGAGTAGGCGTTATCTAACCTTAGAAAAAGTAGGGGATTCAGTGCTCATATTTCTTGCGAGGAAAAGATGGTGGATATAGCAGAAGTCCGGCTTTCGAATTTTGTGCGCTTAGGTTTCTTAATTTCTATGGTCTCTGCATTGGTGCTGGTTGTGGCAGCGCTAGGTTATCGATGGGATTTATGGTCCGTGCGTTTTGCCCTACTAACTTTAACCAAATATGGAGCTTACGGGGCTTTGGTCGGCGCTGCGTTATCGCTGATAGGGATCGGGAAAAGTTGGCCAGGGGGCGCTTCCCGAGGACTAATTTTATCCGTTGTGGGGGTGATAGTAGGGCTCTGTGCGTTTCACACCATTTTTCAGCAATGGAAAATGGTTCAAACCAGTCCCTTTATTCACGATATAACCACGGACACTGAAAATCCGCCCAAATTTGTTGCAATAGTTCCGTTACGGGAGTCTGTGGATGCCACCCATAAATATGGTGGAGCTAATTCAGCGCTGTTACAACGTTATGGGGGATTTAACGAACCTTACAAAGATATTTTGCCTGTGACGACCACTTCGGGTCGGGATGAGGTTTATGACCGAGCCTTGGCCGTGGCGCAGAAAACGGATTGGAGTATTGTGGAGGCGAACCGGGAAGATGGCCGGATAGAGGCCTACGATACGTCATTTTGGTATGGTTTTAAGGACGACATAGTTATCCGAGTCGTTGCAACTCCTGATGGTAGCCGTGTCGACATGCGCTCGGCAAGTCGCGTTGGGCGCAGCGATGTGGGCGTCAATGCTGCACGAATTCGTGAATACACTTCAACATTGTTGGGGATCCTCGCACCCAACTAATGTGGCGTCTCGTTTTAGATAGAAACTCAGTATAGTTAGGACTTGGCAGAGAACTTACGGGCTGGAGCATCCGATCGATAATTATCGATTAGCGTTTACATAGGAGCGGTGGCGGACTCCAGCCATGCAGCCTCACCGCTATCTAAAAAAGGTGCTAAGTTCTCTTGTACCTTGCTGTGGTAGTCATTCAACCAAGTACTTTCCCTTTCATTTAGCAGGTCTATTTTTACAAGGTGACGGTCGATGGGAGCCCATGTCAGGGTTTCAAACCCAAGTAAATCTTTTTCTCCTCCCGCTGGCCGATCATGCTCCACCACTACGACTAAATTTTCAATGCGGATCCCATACGCCCCAGGCTTGTAGTAACCTGGCTCGTTAGACACGATCATTCCCGCCCTTAACGGGGGCCCAGACAGATTTTTAGAAATACGGTGTGGACCCTCGTGAACGCTGAGAAAACTACCCACCCCGTGGCCGGTCCCGTGTTCATAGTCGAGGCCTGCGTCCCAAAGCGCTTGGCGAGCCAGAGTGTCAAGTTGTCCGCCAACTGTCCCAGTCGGGAAAAGTGCTAATGCGATAGCAATGTGCCCCTTGAGCACGCGAGTGAAACGGTCCCGCATCTCTTCGCTAGGGTTACCGACCGCAATAGTGCGGGTCACATCCGTGGTGCCATCCAAGTACTGGGCCCCAGAGTCCACCAGGTAAAGTTCGCCCGGCTGAAGTGCGCGATTGCTTTGGTCAGTTGCCCGATAGTGCACAATTGCACCATGTTTTCCAGAGCCAGAGATGGTGGGAAAGCTCAGTCCTTGAAAATTTTCTCCCTGCTGCCGGAACTTTTCCAGCTGGTCGGAAGCATCGATT
This sequence comes from uncultured Rhodospirillaceae bacterium, assembly GCA_964611315.1. Taxonomy (GTDB): domain Bacteria; phylum Pseudomonadota; class Alphaproteobacteria; order UBA7887; family UBA7887. Next base: position 14,526 of record CAZSYW010000002.1, on the reverse strand, counting down.
TCCGTAACCTGTCTGTTCCCAAGTTCATTGTTTATCCAATGCAAAAACCGCGTTAATGCTACCCCATCGCGTAAATGTGCGGCGCGGGCGCCATGGAGTTCAACGGTGTTTTTGATCGCCTTTGGCAGAACGCAAGGATCGGTGGCCTCGATAATTTTTGCTTTCCCGCCCATGAGTTGTTGGCAAATCCAGTCACTCGCCGTCGAAGGATCAATTTGTATTTGCTTGACTTCGTCCCTGAGGCGATTAAGCGCGGCTTCAAATGCTTCAGAAGGGTGGATCGTTACATGAGTCCCCAGATGTGACACTAGGTCTGGAGCGCACTTGCGAACATCCATGAACAGGTCGACCGAGGAATTACGATGTAAAATGGCAAATGCTAGGGTGAGTGGAGTAAATTCTATGTCACCACCTCGAAGGTTTAAAAGCCACGCAATTGAGTCAGTCATAGTCAGCACTGTGGCTTCGGATCCGGCATCCGAAATGTGTTTGCCAATTTGGACGCATTTCTCTCTTAGGCTTTGTCCCGTAAAGTGTTCGCCATGGCCCATCGCC
>CAZSYW010000002.1:0-13961 GCA_964611315.1 uncultured Rhodospirillaceae bacterium | reverse complement strand
TACCTCTTCGCCGCCGCCGCGAATCGTCGGCATCTCCGCGAAGCGGAAGCTTCGCCGCCGCCGCGAATCGTCTGCTTCGCCGCCGCCGCGCATCGTCGGCATCGCCGCAAAGCGGCGGCTTTGCCGCCGCCGAAATCGGCGGCGGCGGTTGCGTTGCCCATACGGAATCCAAAGGATTTGTCTTAACGGGTACCAGTATGCTCCCCGCAGATTCACAAGTTTTTCTCAGACGTTGTGCTTGGACTCGGTTGTGGAGGTGTGGGTCATAACCGAAACGCGAACCATCGGCCAATTCATCCATTAGCCACTTTTCCGTCGAAATATTGGCGGTAGGGATCGTCTCGTAAAGTGCCTCATCAACTTCCATTTTGGCCTGTAGTGTGTAACGGCCGTCGACGAACAACGCTGCGCGGTCCATGAGAATGACGGCGGTGCCGGCGGACCCGGTAAAGCCAGTCAACCAGGCGAGTCTCTGCGCGCAGGCTGGCACATACTCGCCCTGATACTCATCAGAGCGCGGGACAATGAACCCATCTATATTGGACTCGACCAACGCATGCCGAAGGGCGGTAAGGCGGTGATTTGGGTTTTTAGAGGTCACGGTTGTTGCAGTTACTTTTTGCATCAAATCCCGTAACGCCGCTTTAAGCGGCGACGTGATTTTCGGTGCCACGAGGTGCATCCAACTATCAGGGTCGAGTCCTTCTGGTGCCGAAGCCACACCTTCTGCCAACGCATGCAATTCGTTTGTCGAAATCGCTATGCCTTCTGCCTTAAGAAGTTCGGTTAATGTAGGCTGCTCCATTTTTCATTCCGTAACAATTGAAGTCTAGTTTAGAGGGGATGTGTTGTCTCAGTATTCCACGTGAATTATGAAGTTTTGTGTTGATAAACCTAGTTTAACAAAATTCGAAACTATTCACCCTAGGAGGTGTGGTCAAAACTCAGCTTCGACAAATGGATGTTACAAAAAAGTTGTATGAAGTACCTCGACGTAACAGTCCGCTGAAAATTATCACAAGCAATAGTTATGGGATACGATCTTTTTTGTTCCAGCTTTAGCGGGACTCTGATGCGCCTATTCAGTTATTTCGGGGAGCTGGAGCTGCGCAGTTTATTTTTGAGCCACACGCAGAGGGTTTCCACGTATGTGTGGACTTAAACATCGCCATTTTGGGAATCTAGGTTGTCCGTACTGGATCGCTTAACCTTGTGGCCGCTTCATAATCAAAGTGGTCCAGCCATCGATAGAGAAACGTTGCTTGAGGTGAAGTCCCTGAATGCGATAGGTAGAGATGATAGGTGTAGCCTGACTGTCAAGTAATCCGGATAAGATTACCGTTCCCCCAGGAACTAAGTTTTGTGCGATTGATGTAGACAGCACCATCAGCGGACGCTGTAGGATATTCGCCATGATTAAGTCAAATGGGGCTTGATTACGGATCAATGGGGATCGAAAACCATCGCTAATCACGCAGGATAAAAACGTACCTAGGCCGTTTACCGTAGTATTCCTTCTTGTCACTTGCACCGCCACAGGATCAATATCCGCCGCAATCACTTTCACTTTCCAAAGTTGGGCTGTCGCCATTGCTAGGGTTCCCGCACCGCATCCCAAATCAAGAGGGTGAGAAGGCGTTAGGGATGGCGCAAGCTTGCTGAGTGCAAGTAGGCACCCTTGGGTTGTGGCGTGGTGCGCAGTGCCAAAAGCTGCGCCAGCATCTACTACAAGTTCTATCAGGGAAGGGTTTCTTTGAACTTTTGAGTGACTTCCGCGAACCACAAATCGACCGATTTGCACGGGCTTGAGATTTTGGATGCTTTTTCGCACCCAGTTGATTGGAGGCAACAATTCGATGGTTGGAACTGGTGGTTGTATGCCAGCATCCATCGCCGCGCTCGCAAGGATTGCTACAATTTTTTTTCGGTTTGGTCTGGCTTCCACATATCCACGTATTAGCCAATCGCCGCGGTAAACTTGGGTGCTAAGAACATCAAAGATGTGTTCAAGGGCTTTTTCGAAAAAATCCAATGCAAAAGCCGGAACTATCAGGGAGATTTGCCAGGACATGCTATGTTGTGCGGGGGTTTTCATGTGTGCTTGCAAAACTATCTAGTGTTGGGAAATCAATTGTACCAAGGAAAATAAATAAATGATCTTTAATACTCTGACAGAGAGGCTTGGGATAAAATATCCGATAATACAGGCCCCAATGGCTAGCGCTACGACACCCGCAATGGTTATCGCTGCGTCCGAGGCGGGGGCCTTGGGATCACTCGGCGCTGCCTACATGGCGCCGGATGAAATTCGTACCGCAATACGACAGATTCGCAAAGCCACCAAACAACCATTCCAAGTAAATCTTTTCTCACCGCAGAAGCAACATGCACTTACCGAAAGTGAGATCGATCAAGCAAATGAACCTTTGCGTTCTATTCGCGCAGAATTGGGAATCGCCGATCCGAATTCGCCACCAGATTTTAAAGATAGGTTTGAGGACCAACTTCAGGTTTTGCTAGAAGAAAAAATTTCGATTGTGGGATTTCATTTCGGCTTGCCTCACTCCGAGCACCTGGTAGAGGTGAAAACCTCTGGAGCGGTATTGATCGGATGTGCGACCAGAGTCGGGGATGCTGTAGTTCTTGAGGAGTCGGGCGCCGATATTGTGGTTGCGCAAGGTATAGAAGCGGGAGGGCATCAAGGCACTTTTGGGTCGGAGGAAGCCCCTTCGATGATAGGGCTAATGGCTTTAATCCCGCAGATTGTTGATGCGGTTTCCGTTCCGGTGGTTGCGGCTGGCGGCCTCATGGACGGGCGGGGCTTGGCTGCCGTCCTGGCTCTTGGTGCAAGCGCAGGCCAACTGGGTACAGCGTTTCTTGCTAGTCCGGAAAGTAAGGCGCACGAAAGTCACAAAAAACTGTTAGTGGATGGGGCAGTTGATGAAACCAGAATAACTCGCGCTTTCAGTGGTCGTCCGGCGCGGGGGATAGTAAACCGCATGATGGAGGAGGTAGATGCTTTCCCGGATCATATTTTGCCGTTCCCGTACCAGCATGCTCTCACCTCTAGAATTCGAGCTGTTGCTAGTGAAAAAAATAAATCCGACTTTTTGTCAATGTGGGCAGGCCAGGGCGCAAAAATGGCTCGTAATTTAGGCACAGGAGATATCATAAGGGCTCTGGCGCTTGAACTGGAGCGAGCACTAGAGGGGTGAAGTGGTCGATGCACATGAATGCAAAAAGGATCGGACCTTCCATGTGGTTACTGTTCGAATGTTTAGGTGAGTAACCATTGCGCTTGTGAGTAGATAGAAAAGTAAAGTCAAGGAGGCGTATCGCATCGATTAGTGGTGAAAAGGTGATTGGTGCGGTCAATCATGAGGGCTTTACATAATTTGCCATTACTTTTTTAGTCCCGGCTTTTTCGAAAGATACCTCCAGCTTGTTGCCGTTTATGGCAACAATTTTCCCGTAGCCGTATTTTTGATGGAATATGCGCGCCCCAACTTCGAAGGTGTTGGCCCTATCATTTTCTGTGACGACAGTTTGAGCCAACTGATTTTGGTGCCGCTTGGCGTAGCGGTCCCAATTGCTTCGGCGACGTCCCAAGTCGGGTCGATGGATGTTTTTAAAGTCGAGGTCCGGCTCTATTGGGTCCGTATGGGTGTTAATTGCGCTCGTGCGAGTAACATGCTTGTCGGGTAGCTCGCTGACAAACCTTGAAGGTAACTCAGAGTTCCATCTTCCAAACAAGTGCCGGTTTGCAGCGTAAGAAACGATTGCTTTATGTCGTGCTCTTGTCAATCCAACGTAGGCAAGGCGCCGTTCCTCTTCGAGTGCGTGCAACCCGCCTTCATCGATCGCTCGCTGGTGAGGAAAAAGCCCTTCTTCCCAGCCAGGTAGATAAACGGTGTCAAATTCTAAGCCTTTGGCACCGTGCAGGGTCATGAGATTTACCATGTCGCCATCTGCGGTCTCAGCATTATCCATCACCAAACTGATGTGCTCGAGGAAACTATCAAGTGTCTCAAACTCGTCCAGCGCGCTAATGAGTTCTTTGAGGTTTTCTAGACGTCCAGGGGCTTGAACAGAGCGGTCGCTTCGCCACATGTCCAAGTATCCAGAGTCATTCATGACCATCTCTGCTAAGGATGGTAGTCGTTCAACACTGGCAAGATCTCGCCAGCGGTCAAAATCACTAACCAATTTTGCCAGTCCTGTACGAGTTGAACCGCGTAGTTCATCGGAGTCTATCAAATCCCGGGCTGCTGCCATCAATGAGCAACCGTTCGAGCGTGAGACAACGTGTAATTTTTGAAGACTAGTGACGCCTATGCTGCGCTTTGGTCGATTGATAATGCGTTCGAAGGCTAAGTCATCGTCTTCTTGAGCTATGACGCGTAAGTATGCAATGGCATCTCTGATCTCGAGACGTTCGTAGAACCGCATTACCCCGATGACACGATACGGTAATTCGATTTGAATAAATCGTTCTTCAAAGGGACGTGTCTGGTGCCCGGCACGGACTAAGACTGCGATCTCGTTTAACGATTGACCCTCGCCTCGCTCAGTTTGTATGTATTCCCCAATCTCCCTGGCCTCTGCCTCTCCGTCCCAGTATCCTTGCACGGAAACCTTCTCTCCTTCAGTTGATTCGGTCCAGAGTGTTTTTCCCAGGCGACCTTGGTTGTGTGCGATTAAGTCGGATGCAGCACCCAAGATATGTGTGGTAGAGCGGTAGTTTCGCTCTAATCGGATTACTTGAGCGCCCGCAAAATCTTTTTCAAAACGTAGAATGTTGCCGACTTCGGCGCCGCGCCACGCATATATCGATTGGTCGTCGTCTCCCACGCAACAAATGTTTCTGTGTCCCTGAGCAAGGAGGCGGAGCCAAAGATACTGCGACACATTGGTATCCTGATATTCATCAACCAGAATAAAGCGGAACCGGTCCTGATAAGCCCGTAATATGTCTTTGTCGTTCGAGAAAAGGGTTAAGTTATGCATCAATAGATCGCCGAAATCCACCGCATTTAGAGCCTGTAGCCGCTCTTGGTAATCGCGGTAAAGTTCGCGGCCACGGCCATTGGAAAAATCGGAGTCTTCGGCATCCCCTACCCGGTCCGGGGTGAGGCCTCGGTCTTTCCAACGATTTATGATGGCCCCAAGGGAGCGCGCTGGCCAACGTTTTTCATCGATGTCACGGGCCTCTAAGATCTGTTTCAAGAGACGGGATTGATCGTCTGCATCCAGAATCGTGAAATTGGTTTTGAGGCCAACCAGTTCGGCATGTTTTCGGAGTATGCGTGCGCCGATTGAATGAAAGGTGCCCAAGTACCACCCCTCGGTTGGCCTCCGAACTATATGTTCAACTCTGCCCTTCATTTCCCTGGCGGCCTTATTCGTGAAGGTTACGGTAAGCGTCTCTCCTGGGTGTGCATGGCCGGTATCGAGAATATGGGCGAGTCGTGTTGTCAATACGCGGGTCTTGCCTGTGCCTGCTCCAGCCAAAACCAGTACCGGTCCATCTACGGCTTCTACTGCCTCACGCTGGTCACGGTTCAGTGCAGTTAAGTATTGGCTGGTGTCAGTCCTGGCGCCAGGGATGGAGGTACTTGGAGGGGTTTCTGACAAATCAAAGGGATCACTCATGGCAGCCAATATATCGGGTGTGTTGCAATCCATCACGTCTAGATGACAGATATTAAGATTTTTTATTTTGGTATGAACCAAAAATTACAACAGCTTAAATTCTGTGCCACATACGGTTACAGTGTCCCTGTCAATTTTATAGCCACGTACATTGGCTTCCCGCAATATCTGCGTTTGATCAACCGCTCTCAGGTGTAGAGTTGTGATCCCTTCTCCACGGCTGTCCCGAGAATTTGTGAACCGTAAATCGGCATTTTCCAAACGTAATATTGGGATTTCGTCAGTGCTTTCATCCAGTGCCACATCAAGTACTTCGGACCACCGGTTGGCTAGGGTTCTCGGGTCATCGCTTTGCATTTCGACTGCGACAAGGGCTGACACAACATCTGTACGAACGGCGGTTTCCCAGTTGTCGCCCGCCGGATGCCAAGGTCCCGGTCTCTCACCGCTGCGAGAATCGGTGCCGGTTTCTATTATTGCGGCACCTGTATCCCGAGGGTGCATCTGGATTGATTGGAATGATGGATATTTGAGTTTGTTAATGATACGGACGTCGAGTTCCTGCATGCGGCGTTCGCGTTTTACGACGTCGTCGCATTCCAGGATGACCATATAACCGCCGTCCCCCCCGCGCTTTTTGAGGAACCGTTCTGCGGTGGTGCCATCGCGAAATGGAGCTACGATTTCAAGAAAATTACTTCCGATCGGTAGCAGGGTGTTTTTTAGACCATATTTCTCGACGCTGGGATCTTGGTAACAGACATCTAGACCAAACACGGCTCGGATGTCGTTTACAGTTTTTTCTAGTTTCGAAGACACAAGACAGATCTGGCGCAATCTCAGCATTCATTTCTTTCCAAAGGGAGTAGTTTATTCGTTTTGGCGTTTTAGTTGACATCGAGGGCGCGTAGAAAAGAGGCCCTTTCCGTAGAGGCTTCCATCATCATTGCCAAGTCGTTGCTAGAGAGGATGAACCGCATACCCATTCCGACATAACGTTCCATGAGTTCAGGCTTATATACCCCGCCAAGACCAGGGTATTTTCCGTGTTTATGACAAGCGGAAATCACCTTTTCATACGCTTGCACCACTTTTGTGCTGTCAACTTGGCCGGGGATTCCCATCTCCATGCACAAGTCGCCGGTTCCAACGAGCAGTACATCAACGCCGTCGACAGCCGCTATTTCCTCAACCCGATCGACGGCTTCTGGTGATTCCAGCATCACCACCACGAGAATTGCGTCATTAATTGCCTTTGTCACATCTGATAAAGGTAGTGCTCTGAAATCTATTTGCGGCAGAGCGCCCACTACGGACCGATGTCCATGTGGGGGGTAACGGCAGAAACTAACGAGATCTCTCGCAGTCGCTGCTGTGTCAACGTGCGGAAAGACCACGCCGAGGGCGCCACCATCTAGCACTCGTGTTGCGTGGAAATGTTGGAATCCTGGTACGCGAACAATAGGAGCAATGCCTGCGTCGGAAGCAGCAATACTAAGTTGAACTGTATCGTCGACTGACATGGAGCCATGTTCCATATCAATGAACAGCCAATCATAACCGCATGTTTTCATGATTCTCCCAATGTCGACAGTGCGTGCTTGTCGGACGCCTATCCCGAGGGAAAGTTCACCTGCCTCTAGGCGTTCGCGGGCTGCATTGCGAATACCGGTCATTGTTTGCTCCCTTTTTTCGGGGTCGTTTCCCTCGATGGTTGGTTTTCATTGTATTATTATCTGAGTAGGCGGATTAAAATTCAGTCGCAAAAACTAACGGCGTCACACTGGCAAATGGCGCCCGCCCGTTTCCCTGGTTCGCGCAGTTACAGTGTTCCCAATGCTGGACATCTTGTCCGAAGGAAAAGTACCTAACTCTTGGTTAAGGGTTAAGCGTCTCCGCCGTAAATTGTGTATCCCCCATCTACAACGATTGTTTGGCCTGTTATAAAGCTACCCGCCTTGGCCGCCAGCATTACTGCAACGCCACCCACCTCTTCGGGTTCTCCAATCCGGTGAAGCGCGTAATTTTTGACTGCCCGCTCGTATATCTCCGGGTTTTCCCACAGGGCGCGCGCAAAGTTTGTTCTTATGATTGCCGGGTTGATGCAATTGGCGCGGATGTTGTCTCCGCCCCATTCGACAGCAAGATTGCGGGCTAGTGCGACGTCCGCGGCCTTCGACAGTCCATATGTACCTAGTTTTGCACTTCCTATCAGTGCAGCAACCGAGGATACGATAATTATTGAACCACCGCCGATTTCGATCATTTGTGGTATCACCATGCTTGTGAGCCAGACATTGCTCTTAACATTTGTGTTCATAGTCTTGTCATAGGCATCTTCGGGGATTTCGCTGAGTGACCCGTAGAAGGGATTGACGGCTGCGTTGCAAACTAAAATGTCAATCCTGCCCCAGGCATCGAGGGTTTTATTTACGAGATTTTGAAGTTGATCCTTGTGTGAACAGTGGCAGGGAATGACGATTGCGTCGCCACCTTTTTGTTTGATTTCTTCCGCTACTGTTTCGCATTTTTCTGGCTTCCGGCTGGAGATAACTACCTTAGCTCCGTGAGCCGCCATGGCCTCAGCTGTCGCACGGCCAATGCCTAGGCTTGACCCCGTCACTATGGCTACTTTGCCGCCCAAATCAAAAAGATCTGACATAATTTGTTTCCCCTTAAGTCATTTAATCCGTTGCATCAGGTTATTGCCCAAATGCAACTGCGGCAAAACGCTCAAGATGATGATCCATATTACCGAACAAAGTATCGATCATGGTGAGGCGTTTAAAGTAGTGACCAATGGCCAGCTCGTCTGTCATGCCCATACCGCCATGCAGTTGGACTGCTTCCTGCCCAACTAACCGGCCGGCGCGTCCTATGTATGATTTTGCCGCTGAAACGGCACGAATACGCTCGTTTCTCGGTTTGTCTAGTGAAAGGGTTGCCAGATAAGTCATGGTCCGGGCTTCCTGACACGCAATAAACATGTCGACTGATCGATGCTGCAAAGCCTGAAACTTTCCGAGCGTTACCCCAAATTGCTCGCGGGTCTTAAGGTATTCGAGTGTTTGCTCGTGTAGCACATCCATGGCGCCGACCGCTTCGGCGCAGACAGCAGCTGTGGCCTTGTCTATCACGTTTTCAATAGTTGCGAACGCGTCTCCTGCTTTGCCAAGAAGCGCTCGAGGGCCCACTTGTACATCCTTTAAAGAGACGTCGGCGGCTCGCAGGCCATCGACAGTCCGATAGCTGCGGCGCACTAGCCCCTTCGCGTCGGCATCAATGAGGAACAACGAAATTCCCTCTTCATCCCTTTGTTCACCAGAGACGCGCGCCGACACGATAAGTTGATCCGCGCTGTCACCACCGAACACCACGGCTTTCTTTCCAGAAATGCTGTATCCGTTTCCCTTGGTGGTAGCGCCCGTCGCAATATCGGAGAGTGTAAACCGGGCTTGCGGTTCAGCATGCGCGAAAGCGAGCAACTTTTTACCTTCAATCACACCAGGGAGGATCGCTGATTTTTGTTCCTTGTCCCCAAGTGCTTCAACCAGACTTGCGCCTGTAAGGATCGTGCTGAGGTATGGTTCCACTACTAGCCCGCGTCCGAATGCTTCCATCAGAACCATTATCTCTACCGCGCTTCCACCAAGGCCTCCATCCGCTTCAGAAAATGGTATTGCGAGCCAGCCAAGATCAGCAAAAGTTTGCCAGTTTTCACGCCCAAATCCATCTTCTGAGGAAACCAAAACGCGACGCGCGTCTAGGCTGTATTTGTCAGCAATGAGACGATCGACGCTATCTTTAAGTAACTTTTGTTCGTCAGAAAGTGTGAAGTCCATGGTTTCCCTCTGGGGCCGGATGTTGGTAGCGCGGCCTATAACCCCAATACCATCTTAGAAATAATGTTCTTTTGTACTTCATTTGAGCCTGCGTAAATGGAAGACTTTCGCCAGTTAAAATATTCTGGTGCCAGACTCGCTGCGTAATCCGGCCCTATTGGCTCTTCGTTCCATCCCGCTTCGAACGAGTCAGGGATAAAAGGGTTCGCGTAATACCCGACCGCTTCAATCAGGAGCTCACTTATCTTTTGTTGCATCTCGCTACCACGGATTTTCAGCAAATTGACCTCCGTTCCCGGAACGCCGCCTTGGTTTGCTGCAGATACTGCCCGCAATTCCGTATATTCAAGTGCCATTAGATCAATTTCCGCCTTGGAAATTTTGTCCCGAAAACGAGATTCCTCAATTAATGCTTGTCCATTTGATTGCTCTGCCCGCGCTATCTCTTTAAGCCTGTTCAGTTGCCTTTTTTGAGAACCGATCGCTGCGATACCTGCACGTTCGTGTTTCAATAAAAACTTTGCATACGTCCATCCCTTGTTTTCCTCGCCGACCAAGTTTTGAACTGGGACCCGAACATTCTCAAAGAAGACCTGATTTACTTCGTGGCCACCATCGAGGGTGATAATCGGCCGAACATCGATGCCAGGGTCGTGCATGCTTATAAGGAGAAACGAAATGCCTTCCTGGTTCTTTGCTTTTGTGTCGGTGCGCACTAAACAAAAAATCAGGTCCGCCCAGTGCGCACTTGTTGTCCATATTTTCGAACCGTTGACGATGTATTCGTCACCTTCACGCACGGCGCTCGTTTTGAGGGAGGCTAAATCTGATCCCGAGCCCGGTTCCGAATACCCTTGGCACCAAACATCTTCGCTAGAGAGAATCCTTGGCAGATAATACTCTTTCTGAGCGTTAGTGCCGAACTCCATGATCACGGGCCCTACCATGGCAACGCCAAAAGGGAGCACCCTTGGTACTCCGGCGAGCCCGATTTCTTCGTCAAAAATATGACATTGCAAAGGGGTCCAGCCGGGTCCGCCAAAATCAATGGGCCAATTTGGAGCCACCCACCCACGGCTATGCAAAATCTTGTGCCAGGCCATATAGTCGTCTTTTGTCAGCTTTTGTCTGGAATCAATTTTGGCCTTTATGTCTGTGGGAAGGTTATCGCGAATGAAGTTCTGAACTTCCTCACGGAAACTTCGGTCAGAGTCACTGTAATCAAGGTTCATTGCGGCCTCGTTTTGTCTGCTAGCGGGCAGGACTTAGTCAAGCCTTAGCAACTATGCTTTCGTTAGTTCGTTTATGTAGTCCTCGCACGCCTCATGCAAGTCGAATTTGTACGAAAACCCCGTTGTTTTCTCGATTTTCTGGCCGTTCACTGTTGGATAGAGATGACCTGATTCCACGGGCCTTATTGTGATTTCGCTTGCTGGACGAATTTGTCGGATAACGTTTGCGATTGAACTCGCACTCTCTGAATAGGCGGTTAGATTGTACATTTGCTCCAGCCGACCTGTATAATTCGCGAGGTGGATAAACGCGCGCCCAACATCTTTCACGTACATAAGGTCAAACGCCTGAGCCGGTGCCGGTATCTCTATCTTTTCTTCCCTTATCGCGGCTTCAAAGAGGTGTTTGATTTTGCTCGCTACACCTTCGTACCATAGGCCAGGACCAAATATTAAGGGGAGGCGAAGACCCGTCAGAACAAGCCCATGCGTTGCTTGGAAGAAACAAGCGATATTCTCGGCAAGCACTTTGGTCATGCCATAAAACGTTTCAGGTGCGCGAATTGAATCATCGTAAACGGTGCCGTCTGGATAAATTGTCGGGTTGCCAAACACAGCTAGTGTGCTTGCCCATAGAACTCGCGGTGTACCATGCTTGTGGCACCCTTTTAGAAGGTTGTGAAATCCATTTACGTTGACTTGTAATGCGGCTGCTTCATTGGTCGCGGCAGAGGTCAACAACCCTAGGCCAGTTGCGCCATACGCTGCAAGCCCGACAACCAATTCAGGGTGTGTTTTTGAGAGGGCCTGATCAATGTCTTCGTAACGGGTAACGTCGCCTTTGTGAAAAGAAATATGGGCTAAGTCAAATTTGGTTAAGCACGGTTTAGGCGAGGGCCCAAAAACAGTTACCTTCCATCCGGCCTCTAAGTAAGCGCGAACAACATGGGCTCCCACAAAGCCGCTACCACCTGTTATAAATACATGGCTCATAAATTTCAGGTGGCCCTATATTTTTCGACCGCATCCCAGTTTAACTCAATTCCGAGGCCTGGACCCTCAGGTACAATCAGGTGTCCGTCGACGCAAGGAATGGGGGTCATCAATAGTTTGTCGCGAAGCGCATTTTCACCCTGGTCATATTCGAGCAATTGCGGATACGGGACGTTGTCCGTGTGTGGCCATGCGACTTGTGCCGAGAGGAAATGCAATGCTGCGGAGAGTCCAACGGCGCCGCCCCAGACATGGGGCGATAGGCGCACATGAGAAAGTCGTGCAAGAGTAGAAATTTCACGGGCTGCGCTTAAACCACCGCACAGGGTCAAGTCTGGTTGCCAAACATCTGCTCCATTTATATCCATCAATCGTTTGAATTCATGCGGAGTGTATAGCGCTTCCCCAGTGGCAATGGGGATCGGGGAACGCGAATGAAGTGTCGCATATCCGCTGAAATCAGTTGGTGTCAGCGGTTCCTCATAAAATTGCACGTTATAGTCTTGGATGCGCATCATGCTTTGAAGTGCGATGTCCGCAGTATAATTACCATTTACGTCGACCATTAGCTCGATTTTTGGCCCCAGAGCGTCTCGAGCCAACGCTACACGTTCTTCATCGTCAGCTGGGTTGCGCCCTATCTTTATCTTTACTCCGGGAAACCCTTTGTCTCGGGTGGCCTTTAATTGGTCTACCAATTGGTCCTTTGGGTGAGTTGCGAAATAACCATTCGAAGCATAAGCGGGCACGCGTCTTTCGTTTAAGCCACCGAGTAGCTGGTACACCGGAACCTTTGCGAGCTTACCAATAGCATCATGAGCGGCTATATCAATGCCGCTCAGGCAAGAAGTGAGAGTATTTTGAATGCCTAAATGATACCGTTGAGCATAAAAATATGATGGAACTTGGCTATGGTCATACAGGTTTCGGCCAATAAAATAAGGCTTCAGGATTTCTAATGCCGTACTGACCATGGAACACGGGCCGAAGGCTTCACCCAATCCAGTGATTCCGCCATCGGTTTCCACAAAAACTAGATTTGTGTTGCGCGCAGATACTAGCCCACGTGACATACCGTAGGCGCGATTTGCTCCCAAGCGGTGCTCGAGTCCAATTACACTAATATTTGTAATTTTGGTCATAAGGGTGCCTTGTTATGAGGCCCATTAGTATACGGCCCCTTTAGATTTAGTTCCATTTCATCTTGCATGTTCTCGGCGTGGCTTCGCTGTCCAACATGATCTTTTCAGATGAGGATTATCGTGATATTCGTCGGAACTGTAGTCCGTACTTTGTGTCTCTGGTTTTGGGCAAGGCGATCGTTCAATAGGCCGGCTGAGAGTTTAACTGGGTTGACGTCGGGAGGTATCTCCCTGATGTTGCCGGGCTCCTTGTTGATCACTATGAGTCTTAAATATTATGAAATTTTCAGGCACGAAATCTTACATCGCAACAGAAGACTTGATGGTAGCTGTGAACGCGGCCGTACGTCTCGAGCGACCTCTTCTGGTTAAGGGGGAGCCCGGAACCGGAAAAACCATGCTTGCGGAAGAAATTTCCAAGGCACTTAAGCGCAATCTTCTGCGGTGGCACATCAAGTCTACGACGAAGGCCCAACAGGGTCTCTATGAATACGATGCGGTTGCAAGGCTGCGTGATGGTCAGCTGGGCGAGGAACGGGCTACGGAAATTTCGAACTATATTTCACGTGGAATGCTGTGGGAGGCATTTGAGAGCGAGAAGGCTCCGGTTTTATTGATCGATGAGATTGACAAGGCTGATATCGAGTTCCCGAATGACTTGTTGCTGGAACTTGATCGGATGGAATTTTATGTTTACGAGACCAAACAACATATCAAGGCAAAGGTGCGTCCGATCGTGGTGATCACTTCTAATAATGAGAAGGATTTACCGGATGCCTTTTTGCGGCGTTGTTTTTTTCACTACATCCAGTTTCCTGATCACGAAACAATAAGTCGGATCGTAGAAGTTCATTTCCCGAAAATTAAAAAGCGGTTGCTTAGTCGGGCACTGGAAGTTTTTTATGATGTTCGTGAAACACCAGGGCTAAAGAAGCGTCCGTCTACATCCGAATTAATCGATTGGATCAAGCTTCTATTGGTGGAAGACATTGACCCAGAAGTGCTTCGAACGAAAGATGTTGCGAAGGCTATCCCGCCACTTCATGGGGCCTTATTGAAGAACGAGCAGGACGTACATCTTTTTGAGCGGCTTGTGTTCC
>CAZSYW010000001.1:0-69056 GCA_964611315.1 uncultured Rhodospirillaceae bacterium | reverse complement strand
CGTGAAGGGCGTTGTCAGGCGGTAGCGCCCTGTTATATTGCCGCTCTTCCACAAAGAAGTGGCTGGTGAAGGGGGTAGTTGGGCTCGGTAGAATCATGTACGCAGTTATTAAAACAGGTGGCAAGCAATACAAGGTTTCTGAGGGCGATGTGCTGAGGGTTGAAAAACTTTCTGGCGACGCAGGCGAAATGGTGTCCTTTGACCAAGTGTTGATGATAGGAGACGATAAGAGCTCGACTGTGGGTAAGCCATACGTTAAAGGTGCGGAAGTTCAGGCAACAGTCCTTGAGCAAACGCGCGGCGATAAGGTTATAGTATTTAAGAAGCGACGGCGTAAAAATTCGCGTCGTAAAAACGGGCACCGGCAGTTACTCACAGTTTTGCGTGTGACCGACGTTTTGGCTAAACCTGCTAGAGCCAAAGCCGCTTCGAAGAAAGCTGTGAAAAAGACCGTGGGCGAACAAGAAACGACCGCGGCGGATTCTGAGAACCTAGCATCAGAGGATTGAACTGTGGCGCATAAAAAAGCGGGCGGCAGCTCTCGAAACGGTCGCGACTCAGCGGGGCGACGACTGGGAGTCAAAAAGTACGGCGGGGAAATTGTCATCCCCGGCAACATCTTGGTTCGTCAGCGTGGTACAAAATTTCATCCGGGCGACAATGTCGGAATGGGTAAAGATCATACTTTGTTTGCTTTGGTTCCAGGTCACGTTGAATTCCGACTAGGAAAAAACCGACGGACCTTTGTTTCCGTTCAACCTAATAATTAGGTTGCTTCGTTAACGCGGCTGCGTTTGCAAGGACACAGGATACCGCCATTTCGTTTTCTTGAGGGTGCCCGGTTAGGTGGGGCCAGGCGATGAAATTTCTGGATCAGGCCAAAATTTATGTTAAGGCCGGTGACGGTGGAAACGGCTGTGTCGCATTTCGTCGCGAAAAATACATCGAATTCGGTGGCCCCGCTGGCGGAGATGGTGGCAGGGGCGGAGATGTTCTGTTTGAGGCGGCCGACGAACTCAATACTCTTGTAGATTTTCGTTATCAGCAGCATCGTAAGGCAAAACGTGGTCAAGATGGCGGCGGCAGAGATCGCACGGGTGCTTCAGGCGCGGACCTTGTGCTCAAAATCCCGGTTGGCACTCAGATTTTTGCGGAAGATGGGGAAACATTGATCGCTGATCTTGAGGAGGCTGGGAAGCGGACCGTAGTTGCGCGCGGTGGTCGTGGTGGTCGCGGGAATACATCTTTTAAAACGTCGACAAACCGAGCCCCGAGGAGGGCCGACTCCGGCACGCTTGGCGAGGAGCAATGGTTGTGGCTGAAACTAAAGCTTTTAGCCGATGCGGGCCTTGTGGGATTGCCAAATTCAGGAAAATCTACCCTGCTAGGGGCGGCTACAAGAGCCAAGCCAAAGGTGGCGGATTACCCATTTACCACCCTTTATCCCTCGCTCGGTGTGGTCGTAGTAGACAACACAGAATTTGTGCTGGCCGATGTGCCCGGTCTCATCGAAGGCGCACATCAGGGCCGCGGTTTGGGACACAGATTCCTTGGGCATGTGGAACGATGTGGAGTATTGATTCACATGATTGATGGTCTCCAGGAAGATTTGTTTGGGGCATATAAAATGGTACGCGATGAGTTGCTGTCGTACAGCCCCGTTCTTAGCGGAAAACCCGAGATAGTGGTGTTAAATAAATGTGACGCCATGGGATCTGACCTGGTTGATGAAAAACGGAACAGTTTGAGCGCGGCAACTTCTTCTCCAGTTCGTATCATTTCTGCCGCCACGGGGTTTGGAGTCACGGGTCTGATGCGGCACGTGTATAATAGGATTCGTGATGCTCAAACCCTGGCAAATCGGCCAGTTAGGACATCGTGGGAACCATGAGCAAACGTTTGGATCCGAAAGAATTTCGGCGGATTGTAATCAAAATTGGTTCGAGCCTACTCACGGATGGTAGTGAGGGGGCTGTCCGGCAGGAATGGTTAGAAGGTTTCGGAAGAGATGTTGCTGCTCTTCGATCCGATGGGCATGAGGTCGTATTGGTGTCATCTGGAGCTATCGCAGTTGGCAGAGGGCACTTGGGAATGCGCCGCCGCATATTAAAATTGGAGGAAAAACAAGCGGCTGCTGCTGTGGGCCAGATTCGTTTGTCCTATGTTTACCAACAGGTGTTACGAACCCATGGGCTAAGTGTCGCCCAGTTGTTACTAACAATTGGCGATACTGAACAACGTCGTCGTTACCTGAATGCTCGCAACACCATGGAGACTCTCCTGCGGTTAGGGGTCGTGCCGCTGGTGAACGAAAACGATACCGTGGCAACAGAGGAAATTCGGTTTGGTGATAACGACCGTCTTGCGGCGCGAGTGGCAGAAATGGCTAGTGCTAATCTGTTGGTTTTGCTAAGCGATATTGATGGTCTCTATACTTCCGACCCAAATATTGATTCTGGGGCGGATCGCCTTGGGACGTTGCAGGAGATTACGCTCGAAATTGAAAAAATGGCGGGTGCTAGCCGGTCCGATATTGGTTCCGGTGGGATGACCACCAAGGTGGAAGCCGCGAAGATTGCGGTTGCTGCTGGGTGTCACGTAGTGATTGCGGCGGGTAATTCGGAACGCCCCGTGACATCCCTTGGAGAAAATGTGCCATGCACCTGGTTTGTTGCGTCACGAACTCCGATGACCGCCAGGAAAAATTGGATAATGAGCAACCTTAAGCCTGTTGGTCGCTTAACTGTCGATAAGGGTGCCAGGACTGCTTTACTGGGAGGAAAGAGCCTTCTGCCTCCTGGGGTTTTGTCCGTTCACGGTAATTTTGAACGTGGTGATGCAGTAGTTATAACGGATGATTGCGGTAGGGAAATTGCGGTGGGCATCAGCGCATATTCGGCGATCGATGCTCGGCGTATTCTCGGCCATAAAAGCGGTGAAATCGCAAAGATACTGGGATACCGTGGACGTGAGGAGGTAATCCATCGCGACGATTTAGCTTTGTCGGGGGCGGATGTTGGAGACGAAACATGAGTGACCTCACGCGCGCAAAGGATCAAGAGGTTCAGCGGATTATGGAAGAGGTTGGTGCGAGGGCACGTGGCGCTGCTGGGGACCTGTCGCGTGCTACAGACGAAGCTAAAATTACTGCGATATGTGGAGCTGCCAGAGCTATCAGGGCCAATTCTGGGGAAATACTCAAAGCGAACGAAAAGGATATGATCGCGGCGAAAACTAGTCGTGTTCCCGATGCGTTTCTGGATCGTCTGCATCTGGATTTAGGTCGAATAGAGACGATCGCTTGTGGTCTTGATGACGTTGCGGCGTTACCAGACCCTGTAGGCGAGGTAATCGGAGATTGGGTGCGTCCTAATGGGCTTCACATTACTCGCGTCCGGGTGCCGTTGGGAGTGATTGGCGTTATCTACGAGTCACGCCCCAACGTGACAGCCGATGCCGGGAGTCTCTGCATTAAATCTGGAAATGCAGCAATACTTCGTGGTGGGTCAGAAAGTTACAATTCTTCCCGTGCGATTGCTGATTGTTTGACTCGTGGCCTCAAAGAAGCAGGGTTGCCTGAGTTCAGTGTACAGCTTGTTCCGACTCGGGACCGCGCGGCAGTCGCCGAAATGCTTACCATGACTGACTACATTGATTTAATTATTCCACGAGGGGGGCGATCGTTGACCGAGCTGGTTGCTGAACAAAGTCGGATTCCGGTGTTCAAGCACCTCGATGGCATTTGTCATGTTTATGTAGATAAGTCGGCAGATCTCCATAAGGCAGTGGGTATTACCGTTAACGCAAAGATGAGGCGGACGGGCATATGTGGGGCGGCAGAATCTCTTTTGATTCATAAGGATGTTGTGCCTACGATTCTACCACATGTAATTGAGGGCTTGGTTACAGAAGGCTGTGAAATTCGTGGTGACACTATTACCCAGGATGTGGACGCGCGTGTTGTGCCGGCGACTGAAGAAGATTGGGGAACTGAGTATTTGGCTCCGATAATTTCTGTTCGTGTCGTGGAGAATATTGAACAGGCGATCGCGCACGTAGACCAATATGGGTCAAATCATACTGACAGCATCGTTGCGGAGGATGATGCAGCCGCTGCCGCGTTCCTTAGCCAAGTCGACAGCGGAATTGTGCTTCACAATGCCTCGACACAGTTCGCTGATGGCGGGGAGTTTGGGATGGGGGCTGAGATAGGGATTTCTACCGGAAAACTACATGCCCGTGGTCCGGTGGGGGTGGAACAATTGACAAGCTATAAATACCTTGTCCGCGGGCAGGGACAGGTTCGACCCTGAGCGAGTTCATTCGATTGCTGGCGCGTTTGCCGCGCCGTCGCGCGAGAATAGGCCTTCTTGGCGGCTCGTTTAACCCTGCGCACGATGGGCACCTATATATCAGCCAGGCAGCCCTCCGCCGATTGGGCCTAGATAGGGTATGGTGGTTGGTATCACCGGGCAATCCGCTTAAGAAAAAAAGTGGTATGGCATCGTTACAGGCGCGACTTTCTCACGCTCATTTGATCGCGAGGGATAGTAGTAGAATCGATGTGAGCGACTTAGAACGAGAGATTCAAACAGTTTATACTATTGATACAGTCGGCTATTTGACCAGAGTATTGCCGCACGTCAAATTTGTATGGTTGATGGGCGCCGATAACTTAACACAAATTCCTGAATGGCGGCGATGGCCCCTGTTGTTTCGGGTGCTGCCCATTGCGGTTTTTGACCGCTCCACTTATGCTCGCGAGGCTTTGCTATCGGAGGCAGGAAGGTTCTTCGCGAGATCGCGTCTCCCGTCTAGGATGGCGGCCCGTTTGGGCTATAGCAAGTCACCAACTTGGGTCTTTGTGCGATCGCGGCTGCATCCGGAATCAGGGACGCGTTTGCGCCATCAAGGGATGTGGCGATGTTAATTGGTTTGCCGGGGCCAGTGAGAATCCATCGAGATCAAAACAGGGGAGGATGTCAATTCCAGGACTTGAAAATGTGGAGGCTTCTGCGGAACTACGCGAAATGATAGCAGCGACGCTTGAAGAGTACAAAGCCGAGGACATTTCGGTGGTGGACCTTGCTGGCAAGTCGTCTATCGCTGATCATATGATTGTCGCAAGTGGCCGTTCCCACCGTCATGTTGGATCACTAGCGGATCGGACGATTGAGCGGCTAAAGAAGGCGGGGGTGGCTGCGTTAGGAGTTGAGGGCCGCCGGCAAGCAGATTGGGTATTGCTAGACCTAGGTGAAGTCATTGTGCATCTGTTCCGGCCCGAGGTACGGGAGTTCTATAATTTAGAAAAAATGTGGGCGGTTCCGATACCAGAGCAAGTAACGCATTGAGATATAAAATTTTTATTTTGGTCGGACACTTGATCGTCACTCTCTGGATAGTATGACAGCGAGATCATATCGTCCTGTTCTACTTTGTATCCTAGACGGGTGGGGATGGCGTGAGGATGCGTCATCCAACGCGATAACGCTTGCGACTACTCCGAATTGGGACGGTTTCCTCACCCGTTGTCCTCATGCGCTGCTAGACGCGTCTGCAGATCATGTTGGCCTGCCCGCCGGTCAAATGGGGAATTCTGAGGTGGGCCACATGAACATCGGTGCGGGCCGAGTTGTTTTGCAGGATTTGCCGAGAATCGACAGGGCAGTGGCTGATGGTGAGCTAGCAAACCTTCCGTGTCTAGAAGAGCTGATTTCCCGACTCTCCAACAGCGGCGGATTCTGTCATCTAATCGGTCTGATGTCTCCGGGTGGCGTGCATTCTCATCAAAACCACATCATCTCTATAGCACAGATACTGGCAGCGGCGTCGGTCCCCGTAAGGGTGCATGCGTTTCTCGATGGAAGGGACACGCCGCCACGGAGCGGATTGAAATTTATCCGTGATTTTGAGTCTGCTACAGGCGAAGCCGGTGACATTCGTATTGTTTCAGTGTCGGGACGATATTACGGCATGGATCGTGATCAAAGATGGGATCGGGTCGAGCGAGCATTTCGGGCTTTGATGTTTGGAGACTGTGAGCGGGCTTCAACGGTTCAAGAAGCAATCGAACGGAACTACACGCAAAATGTTGGCGATGAATTCATGCTGCCCGCAGCTTTGAACGGGTACGAGGGTATGAAGGATGGTGATGGCCTGTTAATTGCCAATTTTAGGGCGGATCGTGTTCGCCAGTTATTGGGGGCATTGGTCGACCCGGATTTTAATGGTTTCCCGTGCGGCAAGAGGATCCAGTTTGCGGCGACCCTTGGGCTGACCAATTATTCCGAGCGTTTCTCGGGACTCATAGAAACGATGTTTCCGCCGACAGAATTGACCGATACGCTTGGTGAGGTTGTTGCCAATGCCGGGATCCGTCAGCTTCGGATTGCCGAAACAGAGAAATACGCCCATGTTACCTTTTTTCTGAATGGTGGCCGTGAGACAGTCTACCCTGGGGAGGAGCGTATTTTGGTTCCCTCGCCTCGGGTTGCAACGTATGATCTGCGGCCACAGATGTCGGCTTATGAGTTAACCGAAAAATTAATTCGTGAGATTAAGAGCAATCGGTTTGGTTTGATCGTCGCTAATTTTGCGAACACTGATATGGTGGGTCACTCTGGGAATATTGGTGCGGCGATCAAAGCGGTAGAGGCAGTGGATGAGTGTTTAGGCTCTGTTGCCGAGGCGATTGAGGCCGAGGAGGGGGCTATGCTAATCACGTCTGATCATGGCAACGTAGAACAAATGTCGGGTTTGCAGGCGGGTGAGCCTCACACCGCCCATACTCTGAATCCAGTTCCGTTGGTGGCGATTGGAACCGGGCAGCACGAACTTTCTGCTGGTCGGCTATCGGATGTAGCGCCGACCGTTTTAGCTTTGATGGGATTGTCCATACCCGATTCCATGACGGGGAATGTTCTGTTTCCGACAGGATTTTTCCCTGGAGAAAGTTGTGAAACCAGAAGGAACTCGACTTGACGTGATCACCCATGCGTGCGTCATGCTATTACTTTTGTGGGTGTTGACGGGTGCCCGAACTGATGCTGATGAGTATTTAGGCCCGGACCCAGAGGCTGAGCTAGAGGTTCTTAGCCGACAACTTGATATCGAACGCAACCGAGAAAGTGGACTAGATTCCCTGTCAATAGAATTAGCTAGGGAGATAGCGAGCCTGTCGGAACGAATAGTAATAATTTCCGAAGATATTCGGACTCGCAACGAAGTGATCAGTGCTGTTGAGGTAGAGTTGGAGGGGCTAGAGGCCTCGCGTGAGTTGGCTCTTCAGACATTGATGCAAAATCGTGACCATTTAAGTGCAGCCGTTGGGGTCCTTGCCCGGCTGCCCAAGAATCCACCCGAGGCTCTACTGCTCGCGCCTAGTCAAAAATCCCAATTGCACCTGAGGGTGGTCGTGCTCTCATCGTTTTTATCGGTTTTGAGTGCGGACATGGCAAAAATTGCGCGCACACTTTCCGAGTCAAAGGCGGTTAGCGTGAAACATCGTCGTCGGCAACTTGACCTGACTGATGCAAAGGAAGACCTTGAGGTGGAGCAAGCAAAGTTAGAACGTGTTTTGCGCCGTAAATCGAGTTTGCAGGCGGCTCTTTTTTCAGACCGAAAAAATGCGGCAGAAGAAGTGGCGTCTCTTGCTTCTAAAGCTGAAGACTTGGAAGAGTTGGTTGCAACGCTCAAAACCGCTGGCGCCAGTCGCTTTGAGCCGATGGTGCCGTCCGTAAGTCGGCAGACGAACCCAGACGCAACCCAGCGACTAAACGATTCGCATATTGCGCTGACTTTGCCGAGCCAAAATAGCCTGCCTTACCCGACTGAGGGGCCCATAATTCGAGATTTTGGTGAACGACTTGAAAACGGGACATACAGCCAAGGTATACTTGTTCAAGCTGGGGGTGGCGCATATGTTGTTGCTCCCATGGAGGGGCAAATCGTTTTTTCAGGGAATTTTCGCACGTACGGTCGACTCTTGATAATCGAACACACCGGGGGATATCATAGTCTGCTTGGAGGTTTTTCCCGTATCTTTAGTAGGATCGGGGATTGGGTGAGTGCAGGTGAACCTGTCGGTGTGATGGGTGACGAAGAGCGTCAGGGCGCGGTACTGTACGTTGAGGTTCGTCTCGAAGGAGAACCGGTCAGTCCGAGGGATTGGCTAGAGCTGATAGATCGAAAGGTTAACGGATGATCCGGTATATGTTGGTTGCGACAGGGGCAGCAATTGCTTTTGTCGCCTCGTTTAACGAGGTGCGGGCAGTTAGCTCAGAAACCTATCGTCAGCTTAATATGTTTGGCGACGTATTTGAGAGGGTGCGTGCTGAATATGTGGAGGAAGTGGACGACTCTGAACTGATCGAAGCCGCGATTCAGGGAATGCTTAGCTCACTGGACCCCCATTCATCATTTCTCAATCCAAAAGCGTACGGCGAAATGCAGGTGCATACCCGAGGTGAGTTTGGAGGACTTGGGATTGAAGTGACGATGGAAAATGGTTTGGTGAAGGTAGTGTCCCCAATCGATGATACTCCTGCACATAAGGCTGGTATGCAATCAGGGGATTTTATTATTGGCATAGACGGGGAACAGGTCTTTGGCTTAACTCTTGGAGAAGCAGTCGAACGCATGCGGGGTCCGGTTAATTCTGAAATTGTGATTACTGTGCAGCGTGGGGGAGTAGAGCAACCCTTTGACGTGGCTATTATTCGTGACGTAATCCGAATTCGTTCTGTGAGATCTCGGGCAGAGGGGGAAGTGGCCTTTATTCGTGTGGCGTCATTTACCGAGCAGACAGATTCGGGAGTGGAGGACGCCATGAAGGAATTGCGTAAGGAGATTGGCGAAGGACTTCAGGGGGTGGTGATCGATTTGCGAAACAACCCGGGCGGACTGCTTGATCAGGCGGTGGCAGTGTCCGATGCTTTTCTCGAGAAAGGTGAGATTGTCTCGACGAGAGGGCGTGGAAATCGTGGTGGACAGCGTTTTAATGCAAGGGCCGGGGACATCGCTGAAGGATTGCCCGTTGTGGTGCTAATTAATGGCGGATCTGCGTCGGCCTCCGAAATTGTAGCAGGTGCTCTGCAAGATCACCGCCGTGCCATTATTCTTGGCACCCGTTCTTTTGGAAAAGGCTCTGTCCAGACGGTCATCCCATTGCCTGGGGAAGGGGCCATGCGTCTTACGACGGCGCGTTACTACACACCTTCTGGTCGATCAATACAAGCCACGGGGATTGAGCCAGATATTTTAGTTGACGCCGGAACAATCCAAATCACGTCAGATGCCAGCCGGCGTCGCGAAAACGACCTGAGAGGGCGTTTGGAATCCGAATCTGAAAGTTCCAATCCGTTGGAAGTCGAAGAAGGCGGTGTCGCGGCTGCTACCGATAGTGACGAAGTGCTGGATTATCAGCTGCAACGGGCATTAGATCTCATTCGTGGGGTCGCATTGTTTGAAGACCGCGTGTAATTTTAGAAACCAACCCTGTTGGCGGAGGACACCGTGACAGAACGACTTCGGCGTCGACCGCTATGGGGTGCTTTTAAGGAGCGGTGGTGGTTGATCAAAAAGTCAATGTCAGTGAAATTGAAGTAATTGGTTTCTGAGGCACGACACCATCACGAAGGGCCAGTTCGTACCTATCGACGCGGTGTCGGGATCATGCTGTTGAATACGGACAATCTGGTATTCGCGGCCCGCCGTGTCGATATGGCAGTTCCGGCATGGCAGATGCCGCAGGGAGGGATCACTGATCGGGAGACGCCACGCGCTGCTGCAATGCGAGAATTAAAAGAGGAAATCGGTACGAAACACGCGGACATAGTAGCTGAGTCATGTGGGTGGTTGAACTACGATTTTCCCGTAAAACTGGCGGCGATCACATGGGGTGGTCGTTATCATGGGCAGACTCAAAAATGGTTTGCCATGCGGTTTAGGGGTGAGGATCAGGATATTGATCTTAACACCACTGAGCATGCGGAATTTAGTGACTGGTGCTGGATGCGTCCTGCCGAAGTACTAGAGGCGATAGTCGATTTTAAAAAACCGTTATATGAAGCAGTGTTCAGTGAATTCGAGATGATCTTACGTGGTTGAGAGGTGCAACGAGGTACAGTAGAGCGTCTGTTTCTTGATATTTCTTTTTGACTAGGTACCATCGTTCATCGATTCGACTTATTTTTTGGTAGGAGAGTGATGTGGCTGATTCATTCACGATTGCAAAATTTCGTGACGTCTCTGAAGGTTTGCAAGCTGGCCAGTTTAATATTGGCGACCGTCATCGTGCGGGGAGTATTAGCGATCTTGATCCGATTTACAAAGAACTGTTGGACCGGCCGATAGTGATGACTCTCGCCGTAATCGGACCAGATGGGCGCCCAGGCTTGACGCCAATGTGGTGCGATTACGAGGGGGACGATATTTTAGTTAACACAGCCTCACAAAGACCAAAGTGTGGGTGGATTCGTGATAATCCGCAACTCACATTGTTGTTAGTCAATCCTGACAATCCCTACCACTGGATGAGCATTAAGTGCACCGTTGCGGAGGAGGTTCGTGAAGAAGATGACCCTGGTGTTACAAAACAACTTGACAAAATATGGACCAAATACACCGGGAACGAGCCGCCATATGGGTTGCGTGACCCGTCGATTGAGGAAAAACGGGTCTTGTTTAGGTGTCGGATAGATAGGATAGCAACTTTCGGTAAGCCTTAAGATTAAACGTTTTGAGATAGTAAGGTTGTATGCCGAGACCGTTTAAATTCATGTTGTTAATATTGGGTCGGTAACCACCGGCAGGTTCCTGGCCCATTTCTGCAAAACTTTAAACGATCGCCGCTATGTCGGTTATAGTGATCGCGTTCCCGGTACCAAACGGACTGCCATCATGCCAACAAACATCGCAGCGAGAAACACCCAGCTTTCCTCTAGTCCGTAGGCTAACGAGGCGATAGCAGGACCGGGGCAAAAACCTACCAAGCCCCAGCCTGCACCGAATATTGCGGCGCCTGCGATGAGAGGTGCGTCAATTCCGGAACGCGGTGGTGGTGAAAAATCAGCCGCGAGGAGCGGTTTTTGCCAAGTCGACACGCGTGCGAGTCCAAAAGCCGCGACCCCTAAGCCGCCAATCATCACGAACGCAAGACTTGGGTCCCATGATCCGAACAGGTCAAGAAAACCGAGCACTTTCTCTGGATTCACCATCTGCGACACACACAAACCGAAACCAAAAAGGAGGCCCGAAAAAGCTACTAAAACTGAACGTTTCATAAGTTAAGCTCCGATAACGTGGCGCAGAAAGAAAACAGTTGTTCCCCCTATCACCATAAAAGTTATTGTCGCCATCAGTGACCGGGTTGATTTGCGAGCAAGTCCGCAAATTCCATGCCCGCTCGTGCACCCATTCCCCACTGCCGTCCCGACCCCTGTGAGAATGCCGCCGATTCCGACAGTCAATAGTGAAGCCTCGAGAGTGATTGAACTGTTCATTCCGTTTAACAACCTGTACAGGAATGCGCCGAACACCAAACCCGTTAGAAACAGAATTCTCCAGTCAAGATCGCCAGGTCTTTGAGGCGCAACCACGCCCCGCACAATCGAGCTTATGCCTGCGAGACGCCCATTCACTGCAAACAATAGTACTGTCGAAAGACCAATCAACATTCCTCCAATCAGGGCTGACCAGGGCGTGAAATTCTGGATCTCCATTTGTGTCCTACTTTTCGGGTTGTGTTTACTTTCGCTGAGAAACCTTTCGAAGACTGACTTACTGACGGGGTGAATAAGGAGATGGTGTGAGAATCAGGGAGTGCATACTTTCCATAAGTGGTCCGGCGTATTGAAGGAATTTTTGCCATGCTGGATCCGCTCCTGCTCCCGCTCGTGCCTCCATCCGTTCCTGCCAGCTCTTATAGGTCCAAAGGTGTGTTACTTCGTTGGGGTCGGGGAAGATATTGATCCATAACCCAAGGTTTCGAGAGTATTTTTCGCGCGTGGGCATGGCCTCGGCCATCCGTTCGGTCCACTCAGAAGCCTTCCCTGGTTTAAGACGGTATGTGCGAAGCTCGTGAAAATTATTGCCCTCTTCCGGTTGTTTCATATCAAGCACAGGGCGCAGTATGCGAATTTCCTGTTTGAGCACGTTAGGACGAATCAAGGGGACGTATTCTTCGTGCCACTCCGGAAGTGCAGCAAGTTCACCGCGCAGGCGTTGCATTTCGGCCAGGCTTTCGAACCCCCACAAATGAACGTACTGATTGAGTGTGCCTATTTCGCTGGACCAATGTCCCTCGAGGACCCCATAGTTGTCGCCACCTCTAATTCGTCGTGCCACGGTCCCGCTGGCTTCAAGTACCTTGTTGATCGTGCCTGGTTTGAGAGTATATGTCCGGAGTTCGTGGATCATGGGTAGTTCCCCTAATGTGGCTAGATGTTTGTTCAGGAGGTGTGCTGGTGCTCTCGGCCTTAAACAATGTTTGATGCAACGGTTCCGCCGCCAGTTCTATTATCCTTTCGCTAACTCTGACTCACGCTATCTAAAATTAAACAGTGTGTAAGGGTGCGCGCTTTAAAAATTCTTCTGCAGCGTCGGCCATGGTCGTGAAGATGGCGCCCTGATCAGTTAGCGACAAAATTAACTCCTCTAAAATCATCATTCGGTGGCCGCGACCAATGACGAATGGGTGGAACGTGTAGGTGAGAATGCCCCAGTGTTCGGTCCGACACATGTAGGTGAAATCGTCCAGCCAATTTTTTAGTACGTCGCGAGCGGTGGATAATCCAGGCAGAGTCACGCTGTCGGTTCGAATGAATTCGAAATAAGGGTAGTCGTCAAGGGTCCAGCTAACGGGCATTTCGATTAAATTCGTGGGATCTCCAAATTGTACCGAACCTTCTTCGGTAATAATATCATCACAACGCGCTCTGTACGGGTGATGGTCGTGTCCCATCATGCTGCTGTCGTACGTGAAGTTATTGTCGATTAACAATCCAATCGTATGCGCACTTAAATCCCAAGATGGCGAACGATAACCTCGTGCCGGGTGTCCAGATAACTTGTGTATTGCCTCATTGGCGCGCTTAAGATGTTCGGCCTCAATACTAGGCGTCAAATTTGCCGGTGGTACATGGGTCCACCCATGATGTCCAATCTCGTGGCCGGCGGCGGTGATGCTCCTGCAAATGTCAGGGTAGGTGTCAATAGTGACTCCCGGAATGAACCAGGTGGAACGGATGTTGTGTTTGGCTAACAACGCCAGAATTCTCTTGGCGCCAACAGCACCGAATTCGCCCCGTGACATCGGTGTCGGCGTCGTTAAGCCCCGAGCGATCCAACCAGAGAGAGCATCGAAGTCAAAACTGAGGCAAATTAGGTGACGGGACATAATTGGGCTAACTTTGGTTTGTTGTTTTTAATGTCACGGCTTCAGCACAACCCTTCCTACAATCTTACCCTTGGCAAGTTCCTCCAGAACTTGGTTGGCTTCATCTAATGGTCTCGGCGTAATCGGTATGGGCGGTATTCTCCCATCTCTCACCAAATCCATCATTTCGCTCATCTCACTTAGAGTTCCAACATAAGAACCACGTATCGTCATTTGTTTAAACGGAAAGAAAACAGTAGGGATTGTCATAGCCCCGCCATACAGTCCCACAATCACGTGAACACCGGTTTTACGCATAGTGTCGATACCTAAGCGTGATGTCTCGGGCATTCCAACGAAGTCGATTGCAGCGGCGACACCGCCCCCGCTTGCTTCTAGTATCTTTTTAACCGCGTCGTTTTTTGAGCTGTCGATGGTCGCGTATGCGCCGCTTGCGGAGGCAGTCCTTCGTTTACCCGCGTCTATATCTGCGACAATCACTTTCGCTTCGTTCAAGGCGGCCGCTATGTGCAGAGCCGTCAAACCTACGCCGCCAGCGCCAATTATTAATAAATAGTCATGAGAGGTTAGGCGGCCACATTTTTTGAGGGCTCCATAGGCAGTAATGCCGGCACAGGCGAAGGTCGCAGCATGATCTGTGGGTATGTTACCGTAGTCGAATAAATATTTTGCATCGGGTATTAACACGTAATCGCTATAGCCGCCGTCGACTCTGGTTCCCAGAAATTTAGGGGAATTGCAGCAGGTTTCATCGCCGTTTAAGCAAGTCTGGCAGCGTCCACAACCAATCCAAGGGAAAGCGATGCATTTTTCTCCCATCGTGATGCCGTCTGCTTCGGGGCCTAGCCCAACAACCTCCCCAACAGTCTCGTGACCGAGTGTCATTGGCAACTCAGCACCCATTTTGGCCAAGTAGGTTCGTTCACCCTGTCCCATATCGAAATAGCCGGAACGAATGTGCAAATCGCTATGGCAGACGCCACAAGCGTCAACCTTCAACAATACTTCACCACCACGGGGCTCCGGGGTTGGCTGTTCTTTCAAGGCGAGTGGCTTATCCCAATCTACGATCTGATAACTCCGCATGACACCTCCTTGGCCTGATATGTTCACGATTAAGCGGAATTAATATCCAAATTTTTTTGGGCTTCAGTGCTTTAATCTTTTTTCTTTGCCAAAATTGTCCAGTCGCGGGCAAAAATTAGCAAGGAAAAAATCTCTTGCAGCTACAGCAAGAAATTCCCTGTGACAATTAATTTAATAGTGTCCTAAGTTCTTCGACGATCCGGTCCTGAGACGGAATCGAAAGGCGTTCTAATTCATCGTTGTATGGGATTGGCGCATCAGGAGCGCCCAGTCGGAGAACTGGAGCGTCAAGGTAGTCGAAAGCTTTCTCGACTACAATCGCAGCTACTTCGGCGCCAAAGCCGCCTTTGCGGCAGGCTTCATGTACTACTAGGAGGCGGTTTGTTTTCCGCACTGAATTAAGGATCGTATCTTCATCGAGAGGCTTGAGTGTGCGTGGGTCGATCACTTCTACGCTAATCCCTTCACCTTCTAATTGCTGTGCTGCTCCTAGAGCGCGAGGCACCATCGCTGAGGTAGCAACTACCGTAACGTCACTTCCCACACGTTTGATGTCCGCCTTGCCTATCGGGATCGCGTAGGGCACTTCCGGGACAGGGGCAGGTTGGCCAAGGTAAAGGAGCTTTTGCTCCAGAAAAATAACCGGATTGTCGTCGCGGATCGCCGACGTTAGAAGTCCCTTGGCGTCGTACGGTGTGGACGGTGCTATTACTACAAGGCCGGGTATGTGGGTAAACCATGCTTCTAAGCTTTGGCTGTGTTGCGCGGCAAGTCGAATGCCGCCGCCCTGAGGGCCACGCACTACTACCGGTACATTGGGTGCACCGCCCAACATGTACCGGAATTTCGCCGCCTGGTTGACAAGCATATCCATGGTCAGCGCCACGAAATCGAAAATTTGAAGCTCAACTATTGGTCGCATACCCGCTATGGCGGCGCCGATACCACATCCGACAAATGTCGCCTCCGAGATCGGCGTATCACGAACGCGATCTGCTCCAAACGCGTCAAATAGTCCTTTTGAGACCTGGAAAATACCGCCTGTCTCGCCTACGTCTTCACCCATAAGTATCACTCGGTCATCCCGTGTCATTTCTTGGTGAAGTGCCTCATTTAGGGCTTCCGTGTAATGGAGTTCACGGGTCACACCGTCAGTGCCAGGTTCCTCATGTGGCAAATGTGGTGAATAAACGGCTTCTTCCATAGTTTGGACGGTAGGTTGTGGGCTCTCGGTTCCGAACTTCACAGCAATTTTAATCTCACTGTCCACATCACTACCGATCTCTGCAATCCGTTCTTTGGTCATCACTTTGTCTGCCACCAGAGTGCGCTCCATGCGCGCTATTGGGTCGCGTTCAATCCATTCGTCAAATTCTTCTTTTGGTCGCGGGTCACGTAAATTCGCTCGCATAGAGTGTTGTCCCCAACGATACGTCATCGCCTCAATCAGTGTGGGCCCTCCCCCGGACCGGGCCCGTTCAACAGCCTCCTGTACCACTAAATAAACCTCGGCAGCGTCGTTCCCATCAATTGTGATACTCGGAATTCCATAGGCGTCACCGCGCATAGCCACTTGAGGGACGGCAGTCGTGGCTTTGTATGACGTGCTCAGAGCATACTGATTGTTTTCACAGACAAAAATTAACGGTAGTTTCCAGACAGCAGCCAAATTCATTGATTCATGAAATACGCCCTGGTTATTGGCGCCATCGCCAAAAAAACTCACTGAGACCTGTTTTCCTCCACGCAATTTGCTGGCGAGCGCGGCACCCGTTGCCAACGGCATCCCCGCGCCGACAATTCCGTTGGCCCCTAATATATTAAGTTCCATATCCGCGATGTGCATCGATCCGCCTAGGCCGCGACAGTAACCTGTGTCACGACCCATCAGTTCGGCCATCATGCGGTCAGTTTTGGCTCCTTTGGCAATGCAATGGCCGTGCCCACGATGGTAGCTCGCGATAAAGTCTTCATCATCCAAATTAGCGCAAACCGCAGAAGCAATTGCTTCTTCACCCATGTAACTGTGGGCGGTCCCTTTGACGACCCCATCGTTAAAGAGTTCGGTAGTGCGTTCTTCGAATGTTCTTATTCGCCGCATGGTCGTGTACAGAGCTTCCATGATTTGGCTCGGCACCTGCATATTCTTGCCCGATTTGCCATGGGTTTGCCTTCGGTCACCTTGATCGGTGTTTGAGCTATCAGTGGCGGTGGTCATAATGATGATTATCGACGTTGTAACGTCGTCTCCCGTCCCGTTACAGATTTCAGTTACTGTAACATACTCCCATGCGTTCCGGACAGGTGACACACCTGGCAACCGTACAAAGCAGGACAGCCCTCTTGTTATCCCTCAGCATTCAGTTGGAGTAGCAGCCGAGGTAATGCGGTTGGCCCCTAGTTATAGAGTGCAAAATGGAGACGTACTTAATGCGGGGGCACGTCCAATCGTACTACAATGCCGCTCAGTTCTTTGGTAGGTGGAGGATATCGCTCGATAACCAAAGGGTCGTGTCCGGGGATGATGTGGTCCGTGGAGTCAGCTAATGCGCGTAGGGTTCTGTATCCATCAACCATAGCACCAACATCGAATACAATCGGAAACGGCTTTATCTCCTCCATGTTAGCGTAAAGATGACTAGCGTCCGATGCTAGCACGAGCCAGCCCCGTTGAGTCCATAAACGGACACACTGCATGCCCATCGTGTGTCCGCCAATAAAATGTACACTAATGCCTGGGGACAAAATCGTATCGCCATCGTGGAACTCCACTCGGCCTCCATATACTTCTCTCACTAGGGAGATCACATCTTCCACCTCATATGCGCCCCTCAAGGGCGGTTCGCGCATATATCGGCCTGTTGCGTACGCCATTTCCTTTTCTTGCACATGAAGTGTTGCGTCGGGAAACATGTGGAAATTACCCACGTGGTCGTAATGAAGGTGTGTCAGGATTACGTTTTGAACAGTAGCCGCATCTATCCCGAGGAGTTCTAGGCCCTCCACGGGTGTGCGCAAAAGAGTGCGTTGCCGACGCAGCGCAACTTCGGCGCTAAACCCCGTATCGATTAAGTAAGTATGTGTTGAGCTAATCGCCACCCACACAAAATAGTCAAGCGCCATCGGGCCATCATGGGGGTCTCCACCAATGAACATTTCATTAGCTTTGCGCCCCCCGTGGTGCGCATAGCGAATAGCGTAAACTTTAAACGGCTCTGGTTCAGTCATGATACAGAACACCTCGTTTTACGTTAGTCTGAGTCCGTTTCAGCGAAAACTTCACGTGCAGTGCGAAAGGAGTCGATCGCTGATGGCACTCCGCAGTAAATAGCCACCTGCAAAAACACCTCTGCTATTTCATTTTTTGTCACCCCGTTGGTCAGCGCCCCTCTGACGTGGAGTTTTAGCTCAGGTGACCGATTGAGAGCTGACAGCATAGCTAAATTTAGAAGGCTTCGGGTTTTGCGCGGTAATCCAGGGCGGCCCCAAACCGAACCCCAGCAGTATTCTGTCACTAGTTCCTGCATGGGTTGGTTGAAGTCATCGGCTGCAGCCATTGCCTTATCGACATACTCATTTCCGAGTACGGCACGTCGGATTTCAAGGCCTTTGTCGTAGGTTTCCGTTGTCATACTTTTTCTCCAAAATCACTTATGAATTGTTAAATCTAGATCGTGTTCTGTTTTTTTGTCGAATACCAGTATTTGTTCCCACTTGGCGACGTCAAAAGGTTATATGTATACAAACACTGACTTAAATTCATACACGCTATCCCCATGCTGCCATTTACCTTATCGATTTGCGGGCTTGATGAACTAAGTGGGTTTTTGAGTCTGGACGTCACGCATGTCATTTCTATCCTAGACCCGGATTATCCGGAGCCGGATGGATTGGCCAAAATTTCCTCAGAGGATCGGATTATTTTCCGCTTTGATGACGCGACCATTCCAAGCGCCGGCCGCATCCATCCAGCCAGCTCAGATATCGGAAAGTTAGTGGATTGGAGCAAAGGCCTGAGTGAGTCTCGGGTTAAACATTTGTTGGTTCACTGCCATGCTGGTATTTCACGTTCAACTGCAGCCGCAGCAATTATTTTGGCCGAAAAAAACCCTGGCCGAGAAGCAGAGATATTTGAGGAAATTGACCGCATTCGGCCGCGGAATTGGCCAAACAGTATGATGATCAGTCTTGCCGACCGATTGCTTTCCTGTGGAGGCGCACTTAAAGCAGCTTTGCGAGCACATCATGCTCGTATCGCAGCACGAGATCCGGATCTTGCGGACATAATTAGACGCCACGGGCGAGCTCACGAGATACCAGACGATCTTTAACTATAGATCAATGTTTCCCAGGAAAGCCGAACAGGAGAGACGCTTGGTGTGTGGGTAAAAAGAAAACTAGGGTTTTTTCTTTAACTCAAGCGAAGCCGAATTTAGGCAATAGCGCAGCCCGTTTGGCGGAGGCCCATCCTCAAACACATGGCCGAGATGAGAGTCGCATTTTGCACATAAAACCTCGGTCCGGACCATGCCGTAGCTGTTGTCAACACGTGTTGTAATGCGATCTCCAGATATTGCTGTATAGAAACTGGGCCAGCCTGTTCCCGAGTCGTACTTTGTGTCCGAGCTAAATAGTTTCTCGCCGCAGCAAACGCATCCATATATTCCGGTTGTCTTCGTGTCCCAGTAGCGTCCAGAAAATGCTGGCTCAGTCCCATGATTCCGGGTGACCTCATATTGTTCCGGTGTTAGCTGGGCGCGCCACTCGGCTTCCGATTTGATAAGTTTTCCGCGGGATGGGAGTTCACGGTCATTGGGCATGTGCACCTTCTCTGCGGCCTGTTATTAAGGCCTTCTTATAAGACCAACCCTTAAGTCTTCATTGTGGGAAATTGCCAAATGAAAACACTTCAATCTGAACTGAATTTTGACCTAATGTAAACTGAAGTGCGGCAAAAAACATACTTTCGTATAGGCAGGCTGATCATGGTTGCAAAATTTATCGACTGTCCCGAGTTTCTGGCAGACCTGTATACTGCGGATATGCAGCAGATTGTGCCTGGTTTGGATCTGAGAACAGGTGATCCGGCCCCGGAAGATCTGACCAAATTGTTGGCCGATTGCCGGTTCCTGATAAATGATCACACAAAAATGAATTCGAAGTTGTTGGAGTCGTGTCAAAATTTAAAGACAGTCGTTTTCATGGGAACTGGTGCCTCCAGTTATATAGATCTTTCTGCCGCTCATAGGGTAGGGATTGGGGTGCGGACAATTCGTGGCTACGGAGACCGAAGCGTCGCGGAGCACGCTATCGCACTAATGTTCGCGGCGGGGCGAAAAATTGCAGCGATGGATCGGGCGATTCGTAGTGGCCAATGGCAGACTTTGGATTCCATTGAATTTTCTGGAAAAACGTTGGGAGTGGTGGGAACAGGAGGCATCGGTGCGGAAATGGTTAAGCTTGGATCCGCATTGGGCATGAAAGTGGTGGCTTGGAACCGGAGCGGTATTTCAAACCACTTGCCATGTAAGGAGCTTTCCCTCGACGAGGTTTTTAGAGTTGCTGATGTTGTCTCTCTGCACCTATCTTTAACGGATGATACTAAGGGTTTAGTCAGCGCTCGCCGACTTTCTCTGCTAGATAAAAACGCAATTTTTGTCAACACTGCGCGCGGAGGCCTGGTCGACGAATCTGCGCTGATTGAGGCTTTAAGAACGGAGCGTATATCGCATGCGGCACTCGATGTTTTTGCCGAAGAACCGCTTGCTCGTGCGCACCCATTCACCCATCTCGATAATGTAACGCTTACGGCTCATGCGGGTTTTATGACGAGAGAGGCATCGTCTCGACTTTTGCGTATGGCGTTAGAGGTGATGGCTGACGAAATATCGTTAACTGACAGGCGATAGGGAGAAAACAACATGTCTGACTTGGTAATTGAGGAGATACCTCGGCCGGGAGTTGCTCAATTCACACTCAATCGTCCAACTAAACGGAACGCCTTGAGTAATGCTTTGATAGGGAGGCTTGCGGAAGCAGTTGTCCGTGCAGAAGAATCAGAAGAGGTGCGGTGTTGCGTGCTCGTGGGTGCTGGCGGTGTCTTTTCTGCCGGCGCTGATATCTCAGAAATGGAGGCGCATGGCATAGATGCCATCGACAATCCCGGTCGTCAGCGCAATTGGGAAATCATAACCAAATTTCCTAAACCAATAATTGCAGCAGTCGAGGGGTTTGCCTTTGGCGGTGGGCATGAACTTGCCATGCTAACGGATTTCGTCGTGGCTGCTGAAGACTGTCGCTTTGGCCAGCCCGAAATAAATTTAGGTATTCTGCCGGGAGACGGAGCGACCCAGCGTTTGACCAGGGTCGTTGGCAAAGGTTTGGCGATGCGGATGATGCTAACCGGAGAGCCGATTGACGCGGTTACGGCGGAGTCTGCTGGTTTGATAGCTAAATTGGTGCCACGGGGCACAGCTCTTGAGAACGCAATTGAGCTGGCAGCGAGTATAGCTGAGAAAAACCCTATTGGGGCTATGATGGTTAAAAAATCCGTCAAAGCGGCCTATGAAACAAACTTAGCAACGGGTTTGGAGGTGGAGCGGCAAGCCATTCGACTCGCGTTCGCACGGGGAGCACATATCGAAGGCATGCGTCGATTTTTAGGCAAGTAGGCGGACTTATCCTAGAAGAGTCATCATTACTGTGCCAGAGGCTTGCCAGGTTGGTTAGGCTGGCCGCGAAACGGATGAGGCAATTCAGCACGGTATTATTGTGGTAGCTGCCAACCGGGATGATCAGAAAAAAGTTTGTGTAGAGGTTTGGAATTAGTCTCAGGTCTCCAGGAGCTGGCAAGGGCGTTAAGTACAACCTTCCGAATATCTGGCAACTCGAAATGAAATGTCTCCACGAGTTGGATGTATTCATCCACTAATCGATTATGAAACATCCCAGGGTCATCTGTATTGACGGTCACCAATAATCCCAGTTCCCAATAGCGCCGAACCGGGTGATCAGAGATTGAATCGATTGTCCCGGTTGCAACGTTTGATAACGGACAAAGTTCGAGAGGAATTTGTCGGTCTGCAAGTAACTTCAGAAGTTCGGGATCATCTTCCGCGCGAGTAGCGTGTCCAATACGGTCAACTAAAAGTGACTGAACCGCGCCACGCACGCTGTTTGAGCCGGACGCTTCTCCCGCATGGGCGCTTGTTTTGAAGCCAAGTTGCCGCGCTTCTGCAAAGACCTCTGCGAATGGTTCTGGAGGAAACCGATGTTCAGAACCGCCGATGCCGATGCCCACAATTCCGTATTGGCGCGCTTTGGCAGCCTCGGCAAGGGTAATGGCGGCTTGCTCCGGGCCATGGTCGCGGACCAAGTCGGCAATTAGCCATATTTCGCATCCACGTACCTTATCTAAGCCTTTGCGAATAGCTTTGGCGAGCCCGATGACTGTCAATCCTCGGTCAGCGAATCTAGATGGTGAAAAAAAGAGTTCTGCGTAGAGAATGTTTTGTCGGAGAAGGTCGCCTGCGACTTCCTCCGCTATAAATGAAAAATCATCATAAGTGCGAAGAAAGTTATTTTTCCAGATCCACTTTTCAATGAACTCCGGAAAATCTGAGTAGGTTAACTGCGGACGTAAATCTTCTTTCGTCGGAACAGAGGGATCGCCTCCGTGCCTCTTAATAAGAGACCACAGGCTATCTATGGGAATAGCACCTTCCAGATGCAAGTGTAACTCTGCTTTAGGCAACCCGGCGAGCCACTTTTGCAAATCATGCCTTTCCGTATCCGTTGGTGGGAACACCTTCCGGGCGTTATTAGGCATTAGGTTGAATTGTTTCCCAGGAATTTGATTGCGCGGCCTTAAATATTGAGTCGATGACCTCCATATTTTCGATCGCATCCTCCAGTGGAAAATCGGCGGCGGTCCCGGTCCTCACACGATTGGAAAACTCATCGCCTTGCAACATGTAATGGTCTACGGGCTCAAATTTTTCGATTTTTCCGACTCCAGTCGGTCCGTAAGGTGGAGCGGAATGAGCTCCTATTTCGATTTGTGGACGCCAGTCCTTTGGCATTGCGAACGGGCAATCCATCCGAAGCCAACTCTTTGTCCCCAAGATAAGGAGCTGTTGGTACCGCACCATCTGCGTGCTACAAACAAAGCTCGCCTGTCGCCCCTCCCCAAAATCTATGGTTGCTCCAGTTAAGCGATCCGTTCCAAAGACAGGGTCTCGGTTAATTACCGCGCTCACGCGTTTTGGAGCGATTTCAAAGACGTAGCGGCTTAGCGTGATGCAATAACTGCCAATGTCGTAAAGTCCGCCTCCCCCAATTTCGACTTGATTGCGAACGTCTTTCGGATCGGTGTTGTGGTAGCTAAACACTGCCTGCACCGCGAGAATTTTGCCCAGTGTGCCTTGGCGTAACAAGGAACGGACTCGTTTCCACTGTGGGTGATGTCGCGGCATAAAAGCCTCTTCGATCAAGACGCCGTGCTTGTCTCGCGCTGCAAGCAATTTACGTGCTTCGCTTGCAGTTAGTGCAATGGGTTTTTCACACAACACATGTTTTCCTGCTTCAGCGGCCTTAATGCTCCACGGTACATGCATGTGGTTAGGTAACGGATTGTAAATCGCCTCTATGTCCGAGTTAGCGAGCAGTTCTTCATAGGATCCATAACAATTTGTTATACCAAGTACATTAGCTGTTTCACGTGCCTTTATCGGATCGCGTGAGGCTATTGCCTGAATGTCACAGAGTTTACCTTGTTGCATTGCGGGGATGACGTGTTCGCGGCCAATCTTAGCAGTGCTGAGCACCCCCCAACGTACAGGTTTCATAACCACGACTTTAGTCCGTTCTTTATGGTGTAAGAGTAGAGTGAGAATCCTTGAGCTTATTAGTTTCTAGTTTAGCCCTTTACGGTGTTCACGCAAATATTGCTCTTGTTTTTTGGTGTTTTGGTCAGTCCACTTGATTCATATTTTTTAAATTAGGGTAGAATACTGTCGAGGCAGATTGATGAGTGAATTGAGATGAGTAATGAACGTCACACTTTTTCATGTGTGGACGGGCACACATGTGGAAATCCGGTCCGCGTAGTTGTGGATGGTGCTCCGGCGCTTCGGGGTGATACCATGAGCTTAAAGCGCCAGGATTTTATCGCCCGATTTGATTGGATTCGACAATCTTTAATGTATGAACCACGTGGCCACGATTTGATGTCAGGATCCCTGCTCTATCCAGCGATAAGAGACGACTGTGACCTCGGTTTGATTTTCATAGAGACTTCAGGGTGCCTGCCGATGTGCGGGCACGGCGTGATTGGCACGGTAAGCATTGCTATCGAGGGTGGTTTTGCAAATCCGATGAGGGACGGTGAGTTACGGTTGGACACCCCTGCGGGTTTGGTTGCAGCAGCATATCAATTGGATGGTCCGCACGTCGAATCAGTTCGAATTGAAAATGTTCCCAGTTACTTACACGAAGCAGACTTAGTTTTGG
Source organism: uncultured Rhodospirillaceae bacterium (assembly GCA_964611315.1). Lineage (GTDB taxonomy): Bacteria > Pseudomonadota > Alphaproteobacteria > UBA7887 > UBA7887. Next base: position 45,064 of record CAZSYW010000001.1, on the reverse strand, counting down.
ATTCCCCAGAATTCGGTGAAGTTAAATGCGATATTGTTTACGGAGGAAACTTTTACGCAATTATTGATCCACAACCAGGATGCCAGGCGCTTGACTCGTTGAGCGTGTCAGATATTAAGCGGCTGAGTCCGCTTCTGCGCGAACAAATAAACAGTTTACGTAATGTCGTGCACCCTTTGGATGCGACGATTAGGGGAGTTAGTCACGTCATGTGGACTGGGGATGCTGCTAAATCTGGCGCTGACGGTCGCAACGCTGTTTTCTACGGTTCTTCGGCGATCGATCGTTCTCCCTGTGGGACCGGAACTTCAGCCCGAATGGCGCAACTGGTATCGCGTGGGGTGCTTCACGTTGGAGATACTTTTGTCCATGAAAGTATCATTGGGAGTACGTTTAAGGGGGAAGTTCTTGCCGAAACGATGCTTGGAAATTTTAGTGCGATCCGAACCGCCATAACCGGGTGGGCGCGAGTGACGGGTCACAATACAATTGTCGTGGATGATCGAGATCCCTATCGTCACGGGTTTCAAGTGATATAGCTTAATAAGGTCACGTGTGACCTGAAACGGAGGGCTGAGTGCAGATTTGAATTGAGAGCCTGTTGCGGTCGTTCCAGATGATAAATGTCTGAGTGAGGGCAACCAAAGCCGTGGCTACAGTCGAACCAAACCATTGTCTATGTGTATCAAGCGAGATGTGAAGGACGTGAAATCAATGGCATACAAAGCTATTTTGTACGAAGCAAACGAAGGTATCGCGACGGTCACGCTTAACCGGCCCGATCGTTTGAATGCTTGGACCGAGGAGATGGAAAGTGATGTTCGAAATGCCATGGATGCGGCCGGCTCTGATAAGAACGTGCGCGTGATCATTCTAACGGGTGCGGGACGTGGCTTTTGCGCGGGTGCCGATATGTCGATGTTGAGTGTTTCAAGCGACGAAGACAGCGATGTTATGCGTGAGACGGACCGTTACCGCCTTCATCATGAGCCTATGGTTAACCAACTGGATTTGGCGGCTGATCATAATATGCGCTACACGTATTTTACCGCAGTCCCGAAGCCGGTCCTTGCCGCAATCAATGGGCCCTGCGCAGGATTGGGACTTGTAATGTCGCTCTATTGTGACGTTCGTTTTGCGTCCCAAGAGGCTGTTTTCACCACAGCTTTTGCCAAAAGAGGTCTGATCGCAGAGCATGGCATAGACTGGATTTTACCCAGGGTTGTTGGTTTGCCGAACGCGTTTGACCTTCTTCTTTCAGCCCGGAAGCTGGCTGCAGAAGAAGCGCGAGATATGGGCTTGGTTAGTAGGATTTTTCCACATGATGAACTTATGGGAGCTGTCCGCTCTTATGCGAAAGAATTGTCTGTGGCTGTGTCCCCTCGCTCAATGCGGGTGATGAAGGAGCAAATGTATCGGACTCAGGATATGTCGCTCTCTGAGGCGGTGAATCGGGGTTTTGACGAAATGTACGATAGCCTCGACAGTGATGACTTCAGGGAGGGAGTGGCTCACTTCGTGGAAAAAAGAGCTGCTGCCTTTAAGGGCTGATAGCCGGTGTTGCCGTTTCCCACTGCTTTGTTATCTCGGTGAAGTGTCGAACAACCATTCAACTCCATGGACGGGTATGAGAACGAAACAGCGGGGCCACCCTTTTTTTGTTGCATATAAAGACTTAGCAATCATTATACGCTTGGTCCGGGGTCTCGGCGGGGCATCGGTGGCAATCGCTGCGCCACCGGACATGGATATGTAATTTTAGGAGCGAGATGCATGAAGAATCCCCTTGAGTCATTACCAACGACAATCGTGATGGGCTTGGTTATCACGGTGATCATGGTCCTGTTGGTTACGGCGATCGGTTCCTAAAGACACCGCGAAGACAGGAGGCACGCTATGGAAGATGGTTTTTCGGTAATCTTTTTTATCCGTTGGTTGCATGTGCTCAGCGGTGTGATGTGGATTGGTTTGCTGTGGTATTTTAACTTTGTCCAAATACCCAGTATGCCAAAGATACCTGATGAGCAAAAACCGGCAATCGGCAAGGTTATTGCTCCTGAAGCATTGTTCTGGTTCCGTTGGTCGGCTTTGTCTACGGTTGTATTCGGGGTGTTGCTCGCGGGAATGAATGGCTATCTGGTGGATGGCTTATTGCTTGGTATGAATGGGCAGGCAGCGGGCCATACCATGATTGGGTTTGGCATGTGGCTGGGCCTGATTATGGCCTTTAATGTGTGGTTTGTGATTTGGCCAAACCAGCAAAGGGCCCTCGGTATGGTGGAAGTGGAGGCTGATGTGAAGGCCAAGGCAGCACGTACCGCAATGCTGTTCTCACGAACCAACACGATGTTGTCGATACCCATGCTTTACGCCATGGTGGCGGCACAGAACTTGTTCCAAATTTCTTAACTTTAGTTTTTGTAAGCATTATGACCCGGCTGCATGTGAGTAGCCGGGTCATTTTGTTAAGAAATTGTCGGCGGAGTGCGCGGGGAAAACAGGAAGAGGTCCCCCGGCAAACGTTAAGTGTGATCAAATTGTCGTCGGTGTGGGTTTCCTGTCTGGCTGGTCGCGACTATGCTGACTCAACATGTTTGAGCTGGAAAAGGTTTCAAAGCGTTTTAAGTCGCTGACTGCTTTGGCAGAGGTTGACTTAGCAATTCCAAGTGGGTGTACCACGGTCTTTATGGGTCCCTCGGGATGCGGAAAGTCCACCTTGATCCGTCTTCTGATGGGTTTAATTGAGCCCGATCACGGGTTTGTGAGGTTTGAGAGTGTCCCGGTAAACGCGGGCAGTGCTGCGCAACTACGTCGCCGTATGGGCTATGTGATTCAAGGGGGTGGATTGTTTCCCCACCTGACGGCAAGAAGCAATGTTACTTTGATGGCTCGTTATCTAAGGCGTCCAGCGATTGATATCTCGCGACGCGTCGGTGAGCTAGCCGAATTAACGCACTTCCCGGCGGACGCCCTGGATCGTTTCCCAATACAGTTATCAGGCGGTCAACGCCAGCGCGTGGCTCTTATGCGGGCGTTAATGTTGGATCCAGAGGTACTCCTGCTTGATGAGCCGTTTGGAGCACTTGATCCAATTGTGCGTTACCAATTGCAGACGGACCTCCGAAACATATTTCGTGCCCTTGGTAAAACCGTGGTGATGGTCACGCATGACATAGGTGAGGCAGGTTTCTTTGGCGACGATATTGTTCTGTTACGTGAAGGTAGAGTTGTGCAACGGGGCCCAATTGAAGATTTTGTTCAGAAGCCTAACGAGCCGTTCGTTGAGAGTTTTGTGTCTGCACAGCGAACACTAATTGACAGCTTGCATGGTGAAACTTGAGCATCCGATTCCTCTCACTGTTTGTGGTCGCCTTAATGATTTGTGCGGGCCCTTCACCCTGTTTTGCTCAGGAGGTGAGGGTTGGTTCAAAGGCATTTACGGAATCAGTAATATTAGGCGAAATAATTACGTGCCTGGCTCGGCATCAAGGTCTCACTGTGCACCATCACCGTCAACTTGGTGGGACACGAATATTGTGGGAAGCGTTGCTAGCTGGAGAAATTGACGTCTATCCGGAATACACGGGCACCATAACTAATGAAATTTTATCCGATTTAGGGTTGGTCACCGAGAAGGATATTCGTAGCGCACTAGATAGTAGGGGTTTGGGTATGTCGGGCCCAATAGGGTTCAACAATACATACGCTATCGGTATCCTTCAGGAGAAGTCAGAGCAATTTGGAATCAACAGCATTTCCGATTTGCGAAGGTATCCAAAATTGACATTTGGGTTTGGCAACGAGTTCTTGGAGCGTAGCGATGGCTGGGTAGGGCTTCGCAAACATTATTCTCTTCCGCAAACACAAGTGATTGGCCTTGACCATGATCTTGCTTATCAAGGTTTGGTTAGCGGAAGTATTGACGCCATGGACGTGTACACCACCGATGCGGCCATTCGCTTATACGGCATAAGGGTCCTTGAAGACGATCTCCAACACTTTCCTGCATACAACGCCGTATTTATTTATCGTGATCAGTGGCGGATGAAAAACAACAATCTCTTTGATTTCCTAAGCAACCTTGAAGGCCTCATTGACGAAGCAAGTATGGCTGCCATGAACGCGCACGTTAAAGTGGATAGGCTGGATGAGGCCACAGTTGCTGCCCAATTTGTGTCCGACCAACTTGATGTTGCTCTGACGGTTGATCACAGGAGTTGGGCTGCCCGTTTAGTATTCAACACATACGAACATCTCAAGCTGGTTGGAATATCACTGGGTGCGGCACTCCTGGTTGCTCTGCCTCTAGGGGTAATTGCTGCACGTTTGAAGAAGGCCGGACAATTAATTTTGGCAGTAGTTGGCCTTATTCAAACCATACCTTCGTTGGCATTATTCGTGTTCATGATACCTTTGGTTGGCATTGGCGGTCCGCCTGCCATTTTGGCATTGTTTCTTTACAGCTTGCTCCCGATAGTGCGCAATACCCATACAGGTTTGACCGGTATTCCGCCGGATATCTTGGAGTCTGCCCATGCAATTGGTCTTCCAAGCGGGGCGCGACTGCGGCTAGTGGAGTTCCCTATGGCCGGGAGTATGATCCTGGCTGGCGTTAAAACTTCAGCGGTTATCAATGTCGGGACAGCCACACTCGGCGCTTTGATTGGTGCCGGTGGCTACGGTCAACCGATTTTGAGCGGTATTCGTCTTGACGATGTAGGTCTAATACTCTCGGGGGCGGTGCCCGCTGCCGTCCTTGCGCTTTTGGTTCAGGGTCTTTTTGAACTGATGGAGAGGCTTGTGGTGCCCAAAGGATTGCGCCTCTGATATCTGCATGGCAGGTTGAAGTATCCACCGGCATAGCCGTCGGTTTATTTTTAGGTTTTGGATATTAGGATAATTAGGATGGGCGATGGTGCGGGAGCGCTCGCAGGCGTGCGGGTAATTGATTTAACGAGAATTTTAGCGGGACCATACTGTACGCAGATGCTCGGCGACCATGGCGCCGATGTCATCAAAGTAGAGGCTTTGGGTGGGGATGAAACACGGCGCTGGGGCCCGCCGTTTTCGGCGGACGGAACGAGCGCTTATTTTCGGGGCGTAAACCGAAATAAACGCTCTCTAGCGCTTGACTTGTCCAGGGATGGCGGCAGGGTAGTTTTACTGCGGTTGCTTGAAAAAGCGGACGTTTTGCTCGAAAATTTTAAGGCGGGGCAGATGGAAAAATGGGGCCTCGGGTATGAATCTTCTCTGAGGTCACGGTTCCCACGGCTTATTTATGGACAGATTACTGGTTACGGTGTGGAGGGCCCATTGGCGGGTCGGCCGGGGTTTGATGCGGTTGCACAAGTGATGAGTGGTTTAGTCAGCATTAACGGGCCGGTTCAAGGTTCGCCCGTCCGGGTGGGGACACCGATATCGGATCTTGCCACCGCATTTTACGCAACCAACGGAATTCTTATGGCGCTTTATGAACGGGTTCGCTCCGACCTTGGTCAAAAGGTGGATGTTTCCCTGCTAGATTGTTCAGTCAGCCTGTTACACCCGCACGCTGCCAATTATTTTATGACCGGGGAGGCGCCGACGCGGATTGGGAATGCCCATCCAAATATCGCACCATACGAAATGTTTGAAACTGCCAACGGTTTCATTTTTGTTGCGGCGGGCACCAACGAACAGTTTGAGAGACTGGTCACTTATCTAGGTAAGCCAAAATTAGCTGTTGACCCTCGCTTTTTGGATAATGCTACTCGAAAAGCTAACGAGGAAAGCCTGATGGCAGAGTTATCTCCTTTGTTTGTCAGGCGAGACGCCACCGCAGTGGCGGAGGAGTTGTTGGCTGACGGGGTTCCAGCGGGGGCGGTTCTTTCAGTGCCACAGGTCTTGGACCACCCTCAAATTCGAGTGCGTGGTATGGTGCTGGAGGATGAAGAATACCAGGGCATTGGAGTGCCAGTGAAGATGGGGCGTACACCAGGGTATCCGAGGATGTCACCGCCTAAGCTGGGTGCACATGCGAACGACATTCTTTTGGAAGCAGGCTATGAGAACGCTGAAATTGAGAGCCTAGTATGCGCAAAAATAGTTGGCGACGTGGTTTGCTCAGAGGCGGCGTCAGAGCAGTGATTTTTGTGCTCACTAATAAGATTTAGGGAGTCCAAGCGCCCGCTCAGCGATGTGACACAGGATGAGTTGCTCAGTGACCGGTGCGACCCGATTGATCCATTGTTCGCGCATAAAACGCTCCACGTGAAACTCCTTTGCATAGCCATAACCGCCATGCGTTAAAATGGAGCGCTCACAGGCCGTGAAGCCGGCTCTTGCAGCAAGGAATTTAGCGGCGTTCGCCTCTATGCCGCAACGTGTGCCTGCGTCGTACAATGCTGCAGCTTTAAAGCACATTAGGTTCGCTGCTTCCAATTCGCACCAGGACTCTGCGAGTGGATGTTGTATAGCTTGATTTTGACCAATAGGTCGGTCGAACACAATACGGTTTTTGGCGTATCGAGAGGCACGGGTCAGGGCGGCACGACCGATGCCGATAGATTCCGCAGAAATCAAAATTCTCTCGGGGTTGAGACCATGGAGTAAATAACTGAAGCCCTTACCTTCTTCCCCAATTCGATCCGCTGCTGGTACTCTCAGTTCGTCAATGAAGAGCTCATTTGAATCCACGGCTTTGCGGCCCATTTTTTCGATTTCGCGAATCTCTACTGCGTTCCGGTCAAGGTCTGTGTAAAAGAGAGACAACCCATCGCTCGCCTTATCACATTCTTCTATTGGCTGCGTTCTCGCCACCAACAATATTTTGTCGGCGACCTGTGCTGTCGAGGTCCAGACTTTTCGGCCGCTGATCAGATAGTGGTCACCGTCACGTAGGCCTTGTGTTTTAAGGTGCGTGGTGTCGAGTCCGGCGTCAGGTTCTGTAACGGCAAAACAAGCCCGTGTTTGTCCCTTTATTAGCGGTGGGAGCATCCGAGCTTTCTGTTCTTCTGTGCCGAAAACAACGATAACATTTGGGCTAAAAATGTTCATGTGTATTGCTGAGCACCCACTCATTGCAGCGCCGGACTCTGCGATTGCTTGCATCATCAGGGCGGCTTCCGTCATACCAAGTCCGGCACCACCATATGATTCTGGCATGGCAATTCCCAGCCACCCATCCGTCGCTAAAGCGGCGCAAAACTCGTCTGGAAAGTCACCTGTCCGATCTTTTTCAAGCCAAAATGCGTCATCGAAACGTTCGCAAATCTTTGAAATAGCGTCAGTAATTTGCCGTTGCTCTGGCGTGAACGAAAATTCCACGTATCCTATCCTCTAAGTCTGTGATTTTGGCAGTCGCATCAGTTTCCCTTGAAAACGGGAGTGTATTGTATGTTATCTCTATTGCTTTTCATTCAACATAGTTAGGAATTTACATTTAGGGTGTCAGCAAAAAATTTACTAAGCGCTTAAGCGGGTTCCCTTTGAATTGTGTAAAGGGGCTGTCAGCGAGGTAAACGAAGATTATGCGGAGGTATGTGAGTTCCAGGTATGTTTAGAAAAAGATCCTATTTTTTGATAGATAGGAGGGTTTGTTACTGAATTGCACGGGGTTATACTCCGCCGTTGTTGGGCTGACTTACCTAGGGGGGACTATGCGAAACGCTTGGCAGGTGATGTGGATGGGCTTGGCGCTAGCAGTCACGGGCTCTGGAAGCGCCGCGGCAAATACTGGGCCAGGTCCGGACGAGTGGATAGGGAGCAAGTTGCCTATCACCGAAACTGAATGGTCTTACGATCGAGCGGCTCATTTGCTGGAACGGCTGGGGTTTGGGGGCACTCCGGAGGAGATCCAAAGGTTGGCGGCCATGACGCCGCAGGCGGCAGTTGATTGGCTGGTAGATTATGAGCGGATCAGCAATCAGGGAGTCCCCCAATTTGAAGAATCGGGTATTTTCGATGCGGGGATGGAGCCATTTCCTCGGAGTCGGGCGGAGGCGGTGCAGCGCGCAAGAGAGACGGGCCATTCGATGGGAGTCTCAGTAAAGCCCGGTGGGGATCGCCCTTATCAACACGTCGTCAACAAGTATTTCTACTACCTTCGCTCAAATCGCTTGGAGAATCATCGTCTCGGTCAGTATTGGGCGCAGCGTATTTTGCGCACGGAACGCCCATTTGAAGAAAAGATAGCATTGTTTTGGCATGGCCACTTTGCCACTTCAGATGACAAGGTACGCGATTACCGAAAAATGGCGAGCCAAATTGATTTGTTTCGGAGAAAAGGCTCGGTCAATTTCCGAGACTTGGTTTTGGCGGTGGCGCAAGATCCAGCGATGCTCGTGTTTCTTGATGCCGGGGAGAACGTGAAGGGTAGTCCCAACGAAAATTTTTCCAGAGAGATATTAGAGTTGTTCACCATGGGCATTGGGAACTACACGGAAAACGATATTCGTGAAGCGGCCCGTGCTTTCACTGGTTGGACCAACGATAGCCTAGAATTTGTAGTAAAGCCCGAATTGCATGATGAGAATGATAAGACGTTTTTGGGAAGGACCGGGAATTTTGATGGGGTGGGTATTATTGATGTGATTATGGCGCATAAATCGACGGCGCATTTTATCACTAAAAAACTTTATCGTTATTTCGTTGCAACGGACGCTCCGGCTGAGCGGCTAGAGTATCTGGCCGCGCTTCTCCGCGATAACAATTATGATTTAAAGCCGTTGTTGAAAGCTATGTTTATGGCGCAAGATTTCTACGCGCCTCACGCGTATAGCTCTCAGATCAAGAGTCCAGTGCAGTTAGTATTGTCGACCTATCGCAAACTTGGCGTGACTGAATTGCCGGGAGTTCCGGATTTCCATGCGGCAACCGAGGCTCTGGGCCAGAAGTTGCTTTACCCACCCAACGTGGCTGGGTGGGAAGGTGGGCGGAGTTGGATTACTCCCGCCACATTGGTTGAGCGGGGAAATTTTGCCAAACAGGTTTTGTTTCCGGACGTGGGCGAATATTTAGCACCCGACCGTGCCCTCACTAAAATATATAGAGATGTCGGCACGAAGTTGGACGTAGGTCTTGATATTACAAGCGCCACTGTGGTTGGTGCTTCGATGGCCAATAACATGAACATGATGTCTAGCTCTGACATGATGGTCGCCATCTCTGATGAGGAATACAATACTCGATATGCGGGGTACCACGGTACGGTTTTGGCGATGAGAAGGGTAACACCAGTTCCAAGGGTGCCGGCGGTAATTGATCTGGTGGCAATAGTACAAAACCAAAATTTAGCGATCACATCAGAAGTGGTAGATCATTTCCAGGCTCGTTTGTTAAGAGTGCCCCTTTCCGGGGAACATCGAAATGCCCTGATAGGGTTCTTGAACCGGGAGCTCGGCACGACAGAGATCAACGCTGCAATCAGTTACTTGGAGGAACCGTTGCGTATGCTTGTTCACCTGATAATGAGTACACCCGAGTACCAGCTTTCATAGTGGACTTTTTGATTCAAAATTGATGACGGAATTAAAGAGGAATCGAATTATGACCCCCCATTTCTTTTCACGCCGGCCTCGGCTGAGCCGGCGAGATTTGCTGCAGCAAGGTTTTTCTGGCTTAGGCGTCAGTGCGGGTTTGCCGCTGGTGTTTAGGCGTGCCGCGCAAGCGATGTCGCAGGAAGAAAAGCCCGCAGAAGCCGCGAACTCCGGCAGAATTTTGGTCGTGGTTGAGCTCGATGGTGGGAATGATGGGCTCAATACGGTGGTGCCATATGGAGACGACGCTTATTATCGACAGCGACCAAAAATTGCGATTCCCGCTGAGCAGGTCCTTCCGATTGACGATCATTTTGGCTTTCACCCATCGCTAGCTGGCTTCCAAAGATTGTACAAGGAGGGAAAGTTCGCTCTAATCCACGGATGTGGTTACGACAATCCGATTTTGTCTCACTTTGCAGCCATGGGATTTTGGCATACCGGTGTGCCCATCGCTGGTGAAAAGCTTGGTTGGATGGGTAGGCTCGCAGATAAACTGAGCCCTGACGTGCGGGAGAATTTGATCGTAAACGTTGCTAGCCGACAATCGCTTGCAGTACGGTCCCGGGTGCATTCACCCTTGGTGTTTGATGACCCAGCGCAGTTCCTGCGGATAGGGCGATACGAACAAATGCCTATATTCGAAACTTTAATCGGCGCAGACAATTCCTCTCAGCCCGGTTTAAGTTTTCTCAACTGTGTTGCAAAGAATGCGCTTAAGAGTGCTGCATTTGTCCGTGAGGCTTGGGCAGGGTACTCCACACCGGTAAACTATGGGCTAGATTTGCCGATTTCTCAGGATTTGCGGAAGGTAGCTGCGTTAATTAGTGCGGGCATGCCAACCCAGCTTTACTACGTACAATATCGCAACAATGATTTTGATACCCATGTGCATCAGGTCGATCTACACGCTCGCATTCTTGCTTATGCTACAGATGCAATTCATGGTTTTGTGGAGGACGTAAATCGAATTGGGCGTGGCGATGACGTGGCAATGATGGTGTTCACAGAGTTTGGTCGTCGCGTACCGGAGAATGCAAGCGGAGGCACTGATCATGGCACCGCGACCCCGGTTTATGTGATTGGCAACAAAGTGAAGGGTGGTCAGTATGGTGACCCTGTTAGTTTAACGAATCTTGATGACGGGAATCTTATCTACACTACGGATTACAGGCGTGTCTATGCGAGCATGGTAGGTGAGTGGATGGGTGCAGATAGAACGTCTGTGCTCAAGGGGAATTTTGAACCGCTAGGGCTTTTTGGGTAGGTGGCAAACTTGACCGGGATCTTAGGCATAGTCCAAAACGGAACAACGAGCGGTTGTCCCTCAGCCAAGCGAGTTCGGGCCGGGGTATCTTTGCGGCTTGGGTCCAGAAAAAGAGAAGATGTTCACAAACGACATGTGATGGGGCTGACAGCTTGGGTGGACCCAGTGTTATGAACGGATACGAACAGATACGTGCTCTTCCGCGTGGGAGGGGTTTTGAGAGCAGGAGAACGACAATAAGTTCTGGTGAACATTCGATGCAAGACGCGTTTCAAATGACTCAGATGCCGCACGTTTTAGTTGTCGATGATGATAGAAGGCTCCGGGCACTTTTGCGTGATTTTTTGACGGAAAATGGGTTTTTAGTTGCGACTGCAGATGATGCGGCTGACGCTCGCGGTAAGCTTTCACACTTGGATTTTGATGCGATTGTTCTTGATGTGATGATGCCAGGGGAAAATGGCATCAAATTTATGGAAGACCTAAGGATCAAAAGTGATATCCCTATTTTGTTACTTACGGCGATGGATGAAATTGAGGACCGGATAACAGGGCTAGAAAGTGGTGCCGATGATTACTTGGCTAAACCGTTTGAGCCTCGTGAGCTTGTGTTGCGATTGAATTCTGTTTTAAGGCGAGCGCAGGCGAGAGAGGTTGAGGACGGGAGCGTGATTCGATTTGGCAGATTTTCTTTCAATCACTCGCGTGGTGAGCTGTATCGGGACGAGAACTTAATCAAATTAACGTGGGGTGAGACCAGCCTGCTGCGGGCTTTTGCGCGCCAGGTTGGTGTCGCGGTGTCTCGCGACGTTTTGGCCGTTCGTATGGGTGTGAGTCCACGGACTGTAGATGTGCAAATCGCGCGTTTAAGACGGAAAATTGAGAGTGATCTTAGTCATCCACATTATTTAATCACTGTTCGCGGTGAGGGGTATGTGCTTCGCGCGGACTAAAATGCACGTTCAGTAATGGGACGGCGACGCCGTATAGTGCCAGGTTCGTTCTTCGGCCGATCATTACTAATTGTGGTATTGCCTCTGTTGCTTTTGCAAGTGGTCTCGGCATTTGTATTCTACAGTCGCCATTGGGAGGATGTTGGCCGACGGCTTGCTCTAGGATTGGGTGGGGATATCTCAGTGTTAGTAGAAGCCATTGAAACCTACCCGAGGGGGCCTGAGCGGAACTGGATTATGGATCGCGCACAGCACCATTTTTCGGTGATTGCCCATTGGCAAGAAGGGGAAGAATTGCCGATTGTGCCTCCGCATCGATCTTTCGGGCCTGTCGATTGGACTCTAGAGAGAGTCTTGCCGGAGCGGCTTGCCTATAGATTTCACTTTGATACTTCAGTGCGCGAGCAGGTGACGATACGAGTTCAGTTAGCGGACGGTGTGCTCGAGATTGTTGCGCCGCGCAAACGTCTGTTCAGTTCGACAGCATACATCTTTATAGCGTGGATGGTCGGCGCGTCTCTGATTTTGCTATCGATCGCTATCTATTTTTTGCGTGGTCAGATCCGCCCTATTCGTCGCCTCGCTCAGGCAGCAGAGAGTTTTGGTAAAGGAATGCAGGTAGTTAACTTTAAACCCGAAGGAGCAAGGGAAGTTAGACAAGCAGCTCATGCGTTTTTACAAATGCGTGAGCGAATTCAACGTCAAATTACACAACGTACTGAAATGTTGGCTGGTGTTAGTCACGATCTTCGCACTCCATTAACGCGCATGAAACTTCAGCTCGCGATGTTGCCTGAAAATGATTATGCAGCAGGTTTGCGAGGCGATGTTTCAGACATGGAAAAAATGGTTGATGGGTATTTGGCGTTCGCACGGGGTGAGGGGAGTGAGGTACCTATGCCGCTGCCGCTTCAAAGGGTGTTAGATGAAGTGGTGGAGGATGCACGTCGTAACGGGGCTGACGTTACGCTGGCGAATACCGCGAGGGGTCAAATTACTGTTCGGCAGCACGCAATCAAGCGCGCTTTGACGAACCTGATTGACAACGCAGCCCGGTATAGCAATGAGGTCCATGTAGGAGCCACTAAAAACAAGGATATCGTTGAAATAACGGTTGATGACGACGGGCCCGGGATCCCAAAATCGCAACGAGAATCAGTATTTAAGCCGTTTTTTCGGATTGACCCTTCGAGAAATGCAGACACTGGCGGTGTTGGGTTGGGTCTCACAATCGCGCGCGACGTTGTTCGTAATCATGGCGGTGATCTGTTGCTGCGAGAATCGCCGTCTGGTGGGTTGCGGGCTTTGGTTCGTTTGCCAGTTTAACTAAAGCTGGACCGGAAAACCTTGGCCCCGAGCTAGACTGCCGCACTATGGTGCGGAAAGGGAACGGTTCTCAACTTGCTGATAGAATCCGGTCCCATAATATTTCGGTCGTTAATGTTGCTCCGCGCCGTGGGGTTTTTGCGGTTGTCTGGGGGGAAAATATTGCCACAATCGTTCTGCGGTCCTAAGCTTTCTGTCTAACTCGGCCATTGTTGCCCCCATATCAGAACTGCTATCGCTAAGCCAGCGGCGCAGAGCGAACAAATAAATCATTGTCAGTCCGCTGCTTTTAACCTGGGCACATAGGCCATGCGACGAAAGTCCTGCACATTCCGCCATGAGCGACATGGAGGTGTTAAGGGAGGCTAATCTACGAAAGCTTGCTAACGGATCTCTCAGAGTGTCGCGAGTGACAGCTGCAATCCCTTCTTTCCAAGGGGTGAGGGCTTCTAGGCGGCGGATCAGAACGTCAAACAGCCGGTCTCGCATTCCTGCGTCGAGAGAGTTTAGGTCCGTATTTTCAACGACAGTGTGGTCTATACGATCCTGAAACTCATCCAAGATTGCCCATTTTGTTGGAAATAAGGTTAGCGCTTCGTTAATTGGCACTGCGGCTGCAGAGGCAATGTCTGCAACACATAGACTTGTCCACCTGCGACTCACGGCTAAAGTCAACGCTGCGTCAATTATTTCAGTTGCCTGATCTTGTTTCTTACGGGCAGTTTGTTTGTTTTTTGTCACAGGCTAGCGAGTTTGTCTTTTTAGATGTAGAAACATTTAGGTAGATCCTAATATAACCCCTGACTAAATATGGTGTAATTCTAATATTAGACCTTACTTAGTTCCTGCCCCCGCGTTTTGGCGGCAGCAACCGCCTTGGTCATGAGTTGCTCTAACCCGCTTTTCGCCATTAACACGTCAAGGGCAGCAGCTGTTGTTCCTCCCGGGCTGGTGACATTCTCCCTCAGAACGCCTGGAGTATCCTGACTTGTTTGGGCAAGGGCGCCGGCGCCGACCACCGTGGTGAGTGCTAGATGGTTCGCAAGTTCCGGGTCTAGTCCTGCATTGATTCCCGCTTGCGCCAGCGATTCTATCAACAAGAAAACATAGGCTGGTCCACTGCCTGATACAGCGGTCACGGCATCCATCAAGGATTCGTCCTTAATCCATTCGACTTCGCCTACGGCACCAATCAAAATTTCGCAGCGCGCTTTTTGTTCGGCGGTGACGTGTGAGTTGGCGCAAAGTACCGTAATTCCCATTCCAATCGAAGCTGGTGTATTGGGCATGGCACGGACTACCGCGGTATTAGGCCCAAAATGACGTTCGAAATAAGCGATTGGTGTGCCTGCAGCAATTGATAGTACTAATTTCCCGGGCTCGATGATCGACTTGTATAATGGGACCACTTCATCCATTGCCTGTGGTTTGATAGCAAAAACAATGGTGGCTTGGCCTAGTCCCGTGTTAATTGCCTCCGGTGCTTCGAAAGTGTAAAGGTTATATGAATCCCGAAAATATTTTGCTCGCGCTACATTTGGTTCGATGAGTACAATATCGGTTGGCTTCGTGGTTTGTTTTTCGAGCCAGCTTTGGATAAGAGCCCCGCCCATCTGACCAGCGCCCACCATCAGCACGCGACCCAAGTCTTTATCTACACCCATTAGATTAGTGCTCCCTGTATATTTGTCAGCTTTTGTTTGCTTTAATTGTTTTTCTCTGGCGGGGGGGAGATTTGCCAAGAGTGGCAGCGTTGCCGCCGCTTTTCTCTGGTGAGGCCAATTGCCTTTCTAAGACTTTGATTCGGCCTTCTAGTAACTCATTTGTCTTTTGAGCCTTGATCGCCATAGCGCGAACAACATCAAATTCGTCACGACGGACTAGGTCCATGCGCGATAAGATATTTTCAACCTGAGCATGCAGTCTAGATTCGGCCTCGTCCTTAAGGGCTGAAAGAGAAGAGAAGGCGCCACCAGCCAATCGAGCTAGATCGTCAAATAAGCGGTTGTCAGTCTGCATAGTGCCAACCTCCTTTGGTTGCCCGGCCAATGATGCCGTTGGTAGCGCATGATGGTCAATGCTGCAATTACTTGCTCGTCGGATTGACGGGCTCTATAACCCGCGCCAATGATCATTGTAACTGGTGGCGCTGGATTTATCGGTTCCAACTTGGTTGCGGCGCTCAATGCCCGGGGCCGCGAAGACATAGTCGTATGCGACCACTTAGGTACCGATGATAAATGGCGCAACCTGGGACGGCGCCAAATCGCCGATATCGTGGCCCCAGAGGCTTTGTTCCCCTACATGCGGGAGCATGCCGATCGCGGGGCTTGGGGCGCTATCGAGGCAGTATTTCATTTGGGCGCAAATTCCTCGACAACCGAGACAGATGTCGACCTAATCCTGTCGCAAAATTTTCGGTTTAGCCTAGATCTGTGGCGTCTCTGTTCCGAACAGGGAGTTCGGTTGATTTATGCATCCTCGGCCGCAACATATGGAGACGGCGGAGCCGGTTTTTCGGACGGTCTTGATATTCCCCAGCTTGGTCAGCTCAAACCTTTGAACCCTTACGGTTGGAGCAAGCACCTGTTCGATCAACGTGTGGCTCACCTAGCTATGGATCCTCGGACTCGCCCACCACAGTATGTGGGACTCAAGTTTTTTAACGTGTATGGTCCGAACGAATATCACAAGGGCTTAATGAAAAGTGTGGTGGCCCAAAAATACCCTCTAGTCGAATTGGGAAAACCGGTTACCCTATTTAAATCGCATCGACCTGACTGCGAAGACGGTAAACAACAGAGAGACTTCGTCTATGTCCGTGATTGTAGCGACGTGATGCTTTGGTTGTTTGATAATCCAAAGGTAAACGGCTTATTTAATTTGGGCTCCGGTCAGGCACGTAGTTTCGTCGACATGGCGACGGCATTATTCTCTGCCTTGGGAAAGTCACCTCAAATTGAATTTATCGCCATGCCTCATCACATACAGGACAAATATCAATATTTTACAGAGGCGCAGATGTCCAATTTGCGTTCGGCAGGTTATGTCACGCCGTTCACCAGTTTAGAGGTTGGTGTTTCGGACTACGTGAACAAGTTTTTGGCTACTAATGACCCATATCTCTAAAACGGGGCTAGTGGTCCCGATTGCGAACATCTGACTGCTTGGTGAGCTCGAAACACTGACCTGGTGTGCTGTCATAAAAACGATGTGTGTTAGGCGTGATCAAAGGGGAGCAAAAAGCTCGTGGGACTTATCTTTCCTGATATCAACCCGGTAGCGATTCAAATTGGGCCTCTAGCTATACGCTGGTACGCATTAGCTTATGTAACGGGGCTGATAGCAGGTTGGCAGTACGTGCGCCGTGTTGTGCAAGCAAGAGGCTTAGATTTAAGTGTTGAGATGGTGGATGATCTGCTGCTGTGGATCATGCTTGGTGTAATCCTAGGAGGTCGAATAGGTTATGTCTTGTTTTATCAGTTCGCGTATTACATCAGGGAGCCGCTCGAAATTTTAGCAGTGTGGAGGGGCGGCATGTCATTTCACGGCGGGCTGATAGGTGTGGTGGTAGCAATCGTGTTGTTTGCACGCCGTCGTGGGGTCGAATTCCTCGCGGTAGGGGACGTGATAGCTCCCGCATTCCCGTTCGGACTGATGCTCGGTCGCCTTTCCAACTTCATTAACGGGGAACTCTACGGTCGACCCACCGAGGTGCCGTGGGCAATGATTTTTCCTCGAGGTGGGGATGTTCTGAGACATCCAAGCCAACTGTACGCGGCGGCTCTGGAAGGCGGTATTTTGTTGTTATTGATGTTGTGGCTAACCCATCGGAAAAAAGCGCATCGCAGGGTGGGTTTGTTGAGTGGGATCTTCCTAGTGGGATACTCGGCTGCGCGCTTGACTGTTGAATTGTTTCGCGAGCCAGATTCTCACATCGGATTTCTTTGGTCAGCGATCACTATGGGTCAAATGTTGTGTATCCCAATGGCAACGGTCGGGCTCTGGTTGATCGTTCGGTCTGGTCGACAAAAATGACGGTTTGTCACAGCTCACTTTCGTTAGTGGCCTATTTAAGACGATTAATCAAAGCTGGTGGGCCATTGACTGTTGCTCGTTACATGAGTGAGGTGCTGAACAATCCAAAATTCGGTTATTACACGGCACGTGATCCGTTCGGCGTGGGCGGAGATTTTACGACGGCGCCGGAAATTAGCCAGATGTTTGGTGAGGTAATCGGGGCTTGGTGCGTAGATTGCTGGCAACGACTTGGTGCGCCCGACCCAGTATTATTAGTGGAACTCGGGCCGGGACGCGGCACTTTGCTTTCAGATTTGTGGCGTGGTGTGGCGGTATCACCTGATTTTCGAAGTGCGGTTCGGTTATGTTTGGTTGAAGCGAGTCCTGTTTTACAGGCCCGACAGCAGGAACAATTGTCGCGATTGTATCCCTCCCCCGCAATGGAGTGGCACTCTCGGTTGGCTGACGTTCCGGATGGTCCGTTGTTGCTTATAGCAAACGAATTTTTTGACGCCCTTCCCGTGCATCAATTTGTTGCAAGTGAAAATGGTTGGCGTGAACGTCTAGTTGATTGTGACCCTAATCAGCAAGAAATGTTCCGGTATGTGTTGTCAGCACGACCGACGCCCGCAATGGCGTTGTTAGACAATAAAAATATAATTACCGATACAGTGGAGATTTGTCCTTCTGGTCTTTCTTTAGCAAACGATATTGCTGAGCGTGTTACTCGTGCCGGCGGGGCCGCACTAATCATCGATTTTATCTCTGAATCTCGGAGCTTTAGTTTGCAGGCGGTGAGTGGGCACCGTTACCATGATGCATTAGTTGCCCCGGGGACAGCGGATCTTGCGTGCGCCGTGGATTTCGGGGCCTTGTCTGAGGTGGCGCGGACGGCAGGCGGGTTGGTGCATGGACCTCTTTCACAAGGGGCATTTCTAGAGTCATTAGGTATCGGCGCGCGGGCAGCACGTTTGGCGGAGCAAACAGACATTGAGGCACGTCGGATGATATTCTCCTCACTAAGACGCCTGATTGCGCCAAGCTTGATGGGTGAGATATTTCAGGTTATGGCCATTACCTCGGGAAGGCTGAAATCCGTGGCAGGGTTAGTCCCGACGTGATCGTGCTAGGGTCTGCATTGCGCGACTTCGATAGCGTGGGCCACGCTTTTTTTACGCGCTCGGGCGGTGTCTCGACGGGTGTGTACAGTTCCTTAAATTGTAGCTATGGAAGCCATGACGATAGGGATGCAATAATCGAGAATCGACGGCGCGCGATGCTACAACTTGACCTTCCGGCACATGCTCTATTCACCTGCAGTCAGGTGCACGGTGTCAAAATAATCAATGTAAATGGGAAGATGGAGTCGGTCCGAAACATTGAAGCCGATGGGCTAGTTACCAACCAACGTGGGATCGCGCTTGGCGTTCTAACCGCTGATTGTGCGCCCATAATTCTCGCGGATGTGGACGCAGGTGTCGTAGGCTCAGTCCACGCCGGTTGGCGTGGCGCTTTAACTGGTGTCATTGAAGCTGGAATAAAATCGATGGTTGGATTGGGGGCGCATGTAGAGTCAATTAAGGCAAGTATTGGCCCGTGCATAGGACCGCGTTCTTACGAGGTGGGATCGGAATTTGTTCGTCGATTTGTCAAAGAAAGTCGTAATGTACAAACTTTTTTTAAGCCGGCGATCCGACCTGGTCACTATTTATTTGATCTTTCTGGCTACGCGGAAATGCGTCTAGTCGCCTGTGGGCTCCGCGAGATCAATCGTTGTTCTGAAGACACATATCTTGAATCCGATCGGTTTTTTAGTTTCCGACGCAGCCAACACGCTGGCGAAGCCGATTATGGGCGCGTTCTATCAGCCGTTGTGTTGCGGTAGCATCATGCCGCATATCATAATTTTTACGGTGTTATGTCTGTTGAGTGTCGTTGCATGCTGTGTGTTGTTAATATGATTATCTTGGAGACCAAGCTTGCGGTAGTAATGTTTTGCAGTGTGTGTTTTCTGGTGTCGTGCCAACCTCTGCCGAGGCCATTCCAGCCTTTAGTGAAAGCAGCTGAAAGCGTTCCACCGAACTTGGAAATGAAACTCGGCTTGTTTCTAGCCGGCATAGACAATGCTCCGACCGTTTTTGAAACAACTTTTTTGCAACAGTTGTCTGGAGAGCTGACCTCTAAAGGTATCGTATCGAGCGAGGCTGTCGCCAATCAGGGAAGCTATTTATTGGTAGGGAACTTCTCGACAGAGACCACCGATTCAATACACTTATCGTGGCAGATCGTCGCTGCCGACGGAGTTGTCATCGGGTTATTTGAGCAGGTTGGCGATGTTGAAAGAATGGCGTCGGGTAGGTTGGCCGAGGACGCTGCACAGCGCATTGCGTCCCTGATGAACGCTGGAGAGCTAACGGCAGTGAGAGACCGGGGACTCTCGATGTTGGGGGTTTCACTCAATCCAGTTGACGGGGCGCCGGGTGACGGCCGTATTTCTCTCACTTCAGCGATGCGTGCGGCTCTTGGACGCCGTTCCATCCGTGTACTTGCTAATTCGGAAGAGGGAGCGTTGATGGTGCTTGGCAGTGTCAATGTGAGTGCTCACGAGGATGGACAATTAGTGGAGGTGCATTGGTCTGTTATCAACGAAGAGGGCGAAGAACTGGGTTCAGTGACTCAAAGCAATGTGGTTCCGGTGGGGACGCTGGATGGACCATGGGGAAACATTGCTCACGCTGTCGCTGATGGTGGCGCCGAAGGGGTGGTGGTCTTGCTGCGGGAGGCTTACCGTTCGAGGCCAGCTTTAAAATCAGGTCAACCTTAAGTGGTTTGTAATACCATTTCATCCTGCGTGTGCATCGAGGACCCTCCGGAGTTTTGCAAAAGTCTCGTCTCGCCCAGCTCGGAAATTTCCTGCAATCCACCATTCCTCCACTTCACCTAAAACCGCCCCAATTGTCGGCCCCTCTGGCACGCCGAGGGCGATTATATCGCCACCAGAAATCGGGCACTTTGGTTTCTGCCAGTTGTCAGCTAGCGACAACAACCTGTGCCAACTTCCAGAGTTTCTTTTAGGAGCTCGGGTCCATGCCATTAATGTCATGTCCGTGAAGCATTCTGGCCCGACACGGTATAAGAAGCGGAGAGCTTTTTCGGTGCTCAGGTCGGGGGTAACTTCGTAAGTTGAGGCAAACATATTTTCAAGGCGATACTGCGATTCTTTGGACAGGTTCAGGTGACTGGCCAGCGTTCTGCGCTGGCTAGGGTTACTGGTAAGAGCAGCTAGTCTCCGCATCGGATCTGGGCGTTCGATCCTAGTTTCAATGGAGAGAAGACTTTCAATCTTGGCAATAGCTGTTTCACCAGGAGAAAACTGTAGCGTGTAGTCGAGAACACCGCAGTCGCGAGCACATTTAAGCGCATTGGTGGGCTCGGGCGCATGTAGCCACTTAAGCAATTCTGTGCGAATTCGGTCGCCAGAGAGAGTTTCGATTTTTGCAGCGGCAGCGCGGCAGGCGGCAACCGCTTTTGCATTAGGCTGATTTTTTCCAAAGTAGGCGTAAAATCGAAAAAACCGAAGGATGCGAAGCGCGTCCTCCTCTATTCGCTTGCCAGCGTTTCCCACGAATCGTATCTCTCCAAGCCTTAGATCGGCGGCGCCTCCCAGCGGATCATATAATATCCCTTCTAGGTCGCAGTACATCGCGTTGATGGTGAAGTCCCGCCTATTGGCATCGGTGAGCCAATCGTTAGTGAACGTAACCGTGGCATGCCGACCATCCGTATTAATATCGCGGCGCAGTGTAGTGATTTCAAATATGTCGTTGTCGGCGATTGCGGTGACGGTGCCATGCTCCAAGCCAGTTGGAATGGCTCTTAAGCCAGAATTTTCAAGCAATTGTATGGTTTGCTCCGGGGTTAACGAGGTGGCGATATCTATATTATCCATGTCTTTGCGGTTGAGCAGGGAATCTCGGACGCAGCCGCCGACGAATCGCGTCTCCGCACCCTCGACGGTCAGGGCCTGCATGACTGCCCGCGTGGACGCTTTTTGCATCCATTCTTGCTTAGGAAGTTTAATTCCTGATGCTGCTGGTTTTGTCACCTTTCAATATGGCCCCTGATGATTTCGCCGTTTTCCATATGTGGCGGCACGTATACGCCGCCGGGTTTTTCCCCGGTAAAAAGACCGAGTGCGATCATGCCAGATATCAATACCGCAAGCCCGGTTAACAACATGATTGGCCAAGGAGCATCCCTCGCGCTAGGCTTTGCTGTGCCCAGTGCACGGGCGCGCTTGCGCGCGTGAATTAACCAACCCGCATAGATTGCGAGCGGTATAAGCAACGGCAGGATTTTGGTTAAAAATAGTTTCACAGTTCAGTTCATTAATAGGTCGCGCAGGTTAGCTAACATACGTGCGGTGGCTCCCCAAATATACCAATCCTGATAATCCAGGACGTAGAATTCCCGATCTTGGCCCGACTCTGTGACGATACTATCCCGGCGGTAGCTTCGTGCATCAAGAATTATATTGAGCGGTACCTCGAAAGCGTCCGTTACCTCAGAGCTATCTAGACTTAGGTTTAAGGGTGGAGCAACAAGTCCCACAACCGGGACAACTCTATACCCAGTGCCTGTTAGGCACACATCCAGATTGCCGAGGATCGTAACCTGATCTGAATTAAGCCCGATTTCCTCTCTCGCTTCACGCAACGCTGTAGCCGTGTCATCAATGTCGATATCTTCGCTACGTCCCCCGGGGAAACTTATTTGACCGGGGTGTTCTTTCAAAAGTGGGCTCCGTTCCGTAAGTAAGACTGTCAGACTGTCCGCATGGTCGATGATCGGCACAAGTACGGCTGCCCGAGTTAAGGCTTCAGCTGGTTTTTGAAAATAAGACTGAGATTCCCGACTAAGTGCAGCCGGAACTTCAATGTCACTATGCCTGTTGGCAAAGCTTTTAACTAGTCGGGCTCGCGTCATTGGGCTTCATCTTTTTCGGCAAACAGACCTAGAGAAAATCTTTTGCGGTTACTTTGTATGAATAGTTCTCCCAGAGCGAAATCCTCTTCGGCCCATTCTACTAAATCATAAAATACTGACCTTGTTATTAGAGCTTCAATCCCGTGGCTGATCCGTACATACGGAGCTGGCTGGCCATTTTCTGGATTTACTATGACCCGGATTGGGTGCTCCTCTCCAACCACGAGCGTGTCACCGAGGTTCGTTTCAAATTTAAGAATCTGGTTTTCCCCCGATCCGGTCCTAGTGGCCGCTATCACCAAAAAAGGTGCGTCATCGACGGTGACTTTTGCGCGCTCAACGGGTGTTACTAGCCAAAAACTTCCATCTTTTTCACGCTTAAGGATGGTAGCGAACAACTTCACTAAAGATTTGCGAAGGATTGGCGAACCATGATAGAACCACGTGCCGTCGCTTGCTATTCTAAAGTCAGATTCGGCAATACCGTCGGGATTAATGTCTTGTCCGCGCGTAGCTTTCACAATTGCCCTTGGTATTTCATAGAGACCATCGTCTCGGTTATTGATTGCATGTGCGTACACTAAACGAAACCGTGGGCTAGAAATAGAATGTCGAATGCACACTCCGCCACTGACCGATCGGAGGAAAAGGTAGTTGAGAACGTTGATGCGCTGGTCGGGTCAATGGCGAAGGTCCGGGATCACATCGAAACCCTAATCTTTGGGCAACGGAGCGTGATTGATCAAGTCCTTATTACCTTGTTGTCAGGCGGGCATGTATTGCTTGTGGGGGTGCCAGGTTTGGCAAAGACGCGGTTGACTGAAATGCTTGGAACTGTTCTTGGTTTGACGGAACGGCGGATCCAATTCACCCCAGATTTGATGCCGGCCGACATTCTTGGTTCCGAGGTTCTCGAAGAAAGCGAGGTGGGACGACGCAGTTTTCGCTTCATAGAGGGCCCCGTATTCTGCCAACTCCTAATGGCAGACGAGATAAACCGAGCAAGCCCGCGCACACAATCTGCGCTCCTCCAAGCTATGCAGGAGCACGAAGTTTCGGTGGCGGGACGCCCACACTCATTGCCCGAGCCGTTTCATGTGATCGCCACCCAAAATCCGATAGAACAGGAAGGGATATATCCATTACCTGAAGCACAGCTGGACCGTTTTTTGATGCAAATTGATATCGACTATCCCGGGTTTGACGATGAATGGAAAATGCTTGTTGAGACGACTGGAGCAACGGAGAAGCCCGCTGAGCAGATACTGGCGGCCGAAGAGCTGCGTGCTGCGCAGCAGTTGGTGCGAACTATCCCCGTCGGTGAAAGCGTCGTGGAGGCTATACTGGAGCTCATTCGCTCTGGACGCCCAGAAACCACTAGCATCTCTCTGGTGAGTGAGAATGTTTCATGGGGGCCAGGTCCCAGAGCCGGGCAGGCTTTAATGCTAGCAACTCGGGCACGCGCTTTACTTGATGGTCGTGTTTCTCCGTCAATTGACGACGTGATAGCATTGGCGCCGTCGGTGCTCCGTCATCGGATGAGTGTCAGTTTCACGGCGCGCGCAGAGGGGTTGACGTTGGATCAAGTGATTGAGCAAATGTGCGCGCCGTTTGCTTAGGTCGTCTGTAGGCGTCTGAATTATAATTATAAAACGCACGAGGTTATAGGTAATGGCAAAACCGGCGCATAATTTACAGAGACGCGCCGAGGACATTGCTGCCGCCTTCCCCCCACTCCTGACCGCAGCAGAGCGAGTGGCTGCCTCGGTCGTTCAGGGTGTCCATGGTCGGCGACGGCCTGGTCCAGGTGAGACATTTTGGCAGTTCCGTCGTTATCAGCCAACTGATCCGATTTCGTTAATTGACTGGCGACAGTCTGCCAAGTCGCAGCGAGTCTACGTGCGTGAGCAAGAATGGGAGGCATCCCAAAGTATTTGGTTGTGGTGCGACAGTTCGCCTTCGATGGGTTTCCGATCTGAGACAACCTCGGAGCCTAAAGAGGTCCGTGCCAAGGTTTTGCTTTTAGCCCTCGCCTCTTTGTTACTTCGTGGTGGCGAGCAGGTTGGCTTGGTTCAAATTGGGTCCAGGCTTATGCGCGGCAACGGGGCACTATCCCGCTTGGCGGGGGAAATAAATCGGGGGGCCGAGTTAGTGCAAACCAGTATTCCTCCTCGACTTAAGTTGCCACGGTATGCGCAAATCGTGTTGCTCAGTGATTTTCTGGAGCCACCAGATGATCTGCGAGACACGATTAAATGGTTTTCCGGACAGGGTTTAAATGGCCACCTGGTTCAGGTGCTGGATCCGGCAGAAGAGACTTTGCCGTTCACAGGTCGCACACGCTTCATGGGCCTGGAGGGTGAGGGAGAGGCGGTAATAGGCCGTGTCGAAGCCGTTAGAGAAGAATATTCGAGAAAATTGTCGCTTCACCGTGACAACCTGGCGGCGATAGCAAGGCAAACCGGCTGGAGTTTTGTGGCCCACCGGACTGACCGTTCTCCTGAGATGGCGCTGCTTTCCCTCTACTTGACGCTTTCCAGCAGTTTAGGCCGATCCCTCTAAGAGGCTTTTAGCTCACATGACCTTCGAAGTTGCTGCATTGGGTTTTGGTGTGCCGTGGGCCTTAGGGGCGTTCGTCGTTCTTCCGGTTATCTGGTGGTTGCTTAAAGTAAATCCCCCGGCCCCTCGCTTGGTTCAGTTTCCCGCAGTCCGGTTTCTTTTTGGTCTGCGCAGGGAAGAGCAGACCCCGTCTAAGACTCCATTGTTGCTGCTATTACTCCGTTTCGTAATTGCGGGCCTGATAATTTTAGCGGTTGCGAGACCCTTGCTCAATCCACTGCCGCAGTTATCCGGATCTGGCCCTTTGCTAGCGGTAATTGACGATGGTTGGGCCTCGGCAGAGGGTTGGCAGGAGCGAATTGAAACTCTGAAGGGTTTGGTGGGTCAGGCTGATAGGGAGGGCCGCAGTGTCGTGCTGGCGCACGCGGCGCCGCGACCGAGTGTAGGGAGCGAGGTCTCGTTACAAGTCAGTAATCTGCTGACGGCGAAAGAGGCTGTTCAATTTATAGAAGTTCTCAAACCGCAACCGTGGCCTGTCGATCGCCCTGCGCTACTAGCCAGTCTCAGTCGTGAGGAAATTCGGAAAACTATCGGGAAGAAGGCATCAGTAGCTTGGTTAAGCGACGGGTTGAATGGGGGGCAGGAGGCCGAGACGGCGGCATTTGTTGAGGCTCTCCAGCGCTTTGGTTCTGTGAGAGTTTATACCGAACAAAAGCAACGGAGTGCCATGCTTTTACTGGCTCCCCGGAGTTTGAGTACAGGTCTTGCCGCACGGGTGATCAGGGCTGAGGCGGGCAGAAAATCGACAGTCTGGGTACGTGCGACCACTGAGAATGGAAGGCTCATCGATCGGGTCGCCCTTGAGTTTGGTGAGGGAGAGAAATTAGTAGAAGCGGTGTTTGATATCCCGAATGATCTGCGGAGAGAGCTTTTCCGTCTCGATATCGAGGGGGTTTCTGGTGCAGGGGCAGTGATTCTCTTGGATGAGAGGTGGCGGCGGCGTCCTGTCGGGTTGATCTCGGGTGGGGGTTTTGAAAGTGATCAGCCTTTGCTTTCAGATTTATACTATCTCGAGCGCGCTCTTGAACCATATAACGAAGTTCGACGGGGTGACATCGGGCCACTAATACAAGACGGCCTCTCAGTTTTGATGTTATCTGATGTCGGGAATTTGTCGGGACAGGATCAAAAGTCGCTTGCGGCGTGGATAGAACAAGGGGGTGTCTTAGTCCGTTTTGCTGGGCCGCGTCTTGCCGCCAGCATGGATGACTTCGTTCCTGTGCCGCTTCGCAACACTGGTGGTCGAGCGCTTGGCGGCGCTTTGTCATGGCAAGAGCCTGCATTGCTCGGCCCTTTCGGCAAAAATTCGCCTTTCTCCAAACTATATATTCCTGACGACGTTTTTGTGAGTCGACAGGTTTTGGCCGAGCCATCCCCTGAGGTGACTGCGCGCACATGGGCTAGGCTGGTCGATGGAACGCCTTTAGTCACGGGCTTAAGCCGAGGCGAGGGATGGCTAATTTTGTTTCACACCACTGCCAACACGGATTGGTCCAATTTGGCTCTGTCAGGTCTATTCGTAGACATGTTGCGCCGTGTTGTAGAGCTCGGCGACGGAGTAGGGGGCAAATCTGAGGTTGTCTCTATGCCACCACTGAAGGTCCTTGATGGGTTTGGGCGGTTAGGGCCACCAACTGTCGATTCCCTTCCTATTCAGGCTGGAGATGCCGGGATCCAGGCACCTGAACCGGGTCATCCCCCTGGGCTTTATGGCACTCCCATGGTCCAGCAAGCGTTAAATTTAGGGGATGAAATCGAAGAGTTGGTGCAAATTACCAACCTGCCTGCTGGTATTAAAAGTGCCAGTTTGGGTGTGGGGCATCAGTTGGACCTGGGTCCAGCCTTTATGTTGGTCGCGATAATTCTGACGTTGGTTGATTACCTGATTGTTATGTGGATGCGGGGTCTACTTTCGTTAGAAAGATGGAAAAACCTAGGTTCGTTAGTGGTGTTTCTGGTGTGTTCGCCGGCATTGGTGCTGATTTACGGCACACCCGCTTATGGGCAACAAACACCGACTGGCGTTGATCCAGAAGCACTTGAGACTTTGGGCGATGAATTTTTAGCCGAGGTCATTGGGGCGGTACGTTTGGCATATGTCATTACGGGCGATGATGAGGTCGACTCAGTAAGTCGAGCAGGTCTTATGGGGCTCAGTTGGGTCTTGAGGCAGCGCACGGCGGTAGAACCGGCGCTGCCCGTTGCCGTTGATCCGGAGCAGGGCAGTCTTATTTTATACCCGCTGATCTATTGGCCTATGACGGATCAACAATCTTCTCTCTCCAGAAACGCCCTCGACAATATTGCGCATTATTTGCGTGTCGGCGGCATGATTCTCCTCGATACCCGAGACAAAGGCCTCGATACGGGGATCGAAACACTAGGGATGCGCTCTACCGGTCTCCTGCAACAAATGCTTGGTAATCTTAATTTACCACCTTTGTCGCTAGTCCCTCAGGGTCACGCACTTACTCAATCTTTTTACCTAACAGACCACTTCCCGGGGAGGTGGGACGGCGGTGACGTGTGGGTGGAACAGTACCAAGGAGGAGTAAATGATGGTGTGTCATCCTTGGTGGTCGGAGGTAACGATTGGGCTTCCGCATGGGCCTTATCTCCAAGTGGGAGTCCTTTGTTTGCGGTTGTACCCGGTGGGGAAAGACAACGCGAGATGGCATTCCGTTTTGGTATCAATCTGACCATGTATGCCCTGACTGGTAGCTATAAAGCGGATCAAGTACACATCCCCGCTATTTTGCGCCGGATAAAACGTGGCGGAACCACGGACGTCAATTAGCATGATGATGCAGGCGATAGGTCTCGATCTTAATCCGACCTTGCCTTGGCCGGTCTTGGTCGCGGTAGCAGTAGTGTGGGGGGCAGTTCTGTTATTTGCCCTTACTTCGCGTGCGCGTGGGGCCTGGTGGCGGGGCCTATTTGTGTGTGCCGGGTACCTGTTCTTGCTCAACCCAACTCTCATCACAGAGCAGCGTGAGTATCTCCCAGATGTGGTTGCGCTAGTCGTCGATCGAACGGAAAGTCAGCGGACTGGGGGTCGCTTGGAGTTAACAGACAATGCCTATGAAAGGTTGCAGGTTCGTCTTGCGGAAGAGTCGGATCTTGAGTTGCGTTCGATCGTTGTCGATGGAAATAACAAAGGGCAAGGTACCCGCCTCTTTGAAGCTCTTCAGGAGGTCCTGTCTGATGTGCCTCCTGAGCGTGTAGCGGGGTCCATCATTATTACAGATGGGCAAGTCCACGATATTCCTCAGCCCCCCGGGAGTGTTTCTCGTTCCGGGCCTATGCACGTTCTCCTCACCGGGAAGTCAGACGAACGGGATCGACGCCTAGTGATTGAGCGGGCTCCAAGTTACGCCGTTGTAGGGGATTCGGTTACAGTTAGTGTGCGTGTCGATGATGCTGCGGCAGAGGGTGAGGTGGTCTCGATTGGCCTACGCGCGGATGGCCAGGACCTTCTGCAGACAACGGTCGAAATCGGCACGGCTAAGGAAATAGAAACAACTCTGGACCATGAGGGTTTGACGGCATTTGAGGTGTACGTGGACTCCGGCCCTTCAGAGCTTACCCTCGACAACAATCATGCGGTCGTGATGGTTAATGGTGTCCGTGATCGTTTGCGGGTCATGCTGGTGTCTGGTGGTCCTGGTTCCGGATTGCGGACACTGCGGAATTTGCTTAAAGCTGATCCTGCTGTCGATTTGGTACATTTCACGGTGCTTCGGCCTCCAAACAAACAGGATCTGACGCCGGTGAGTGAGTTATCGCTTATCCCGTTTCCAAGCCGTGAATTGTTTTCGGTGAATTTGCAGAAATTCGATTTGGTCATTTTTGACCGATACCATCGACGGGGTATTCTTCCGGTGACCTATCTTAGTAACTTGGCAGACTATGTGTTGGCTGGCGGTGCAGTACTCGACATTGCCGGGCCATCTTTTGCGTCGTCGCGTAGTTTGGCGACAACACCCTTAGCAGCTGTTTTGCCGGCCCGGCCGACGGGGAAAGTTTACGAGAAGGCATACCGGCCGAGACTGTCAAATGAAGGCAGCAGGCATCCTGTTACAACGGACCTTTTGATGCCAACCACGGGAGGAGAGGTGGGTAATGCTGGCCCAGGCTGGGGTCGTTGGTTCCGTCTTGTGCAGGCAGAAATTTTACGTGGAGATGTTCTGATGCGAGGTTTGGAGGAAAATCCGCTCTTGGTGCTGGACCGTATCGGTGAGGGGCGAGTTGCGCAGCTCTTGTCAGATCAATCTTGGTTGTGGGCTCGTGGTTTTGAAGGAGGGGGGCCGCAGCAAGATTTGTTGCGGCGGTTGGTACACTGGTTAATGAAACAGCCTGACCTGGAGGAGGAGTCGTTATTGGTGGAAGTAGATCAGCAGCGGATCCATGTGTCTAGGCGCAGTTTGGGCCCAATCGACGGGCCGGTGACAATTGTAGGGCCTGATGGAGAGGGTGAGGAAATAAAATTAGTTGATGTGGGGAACGGACGAGCCGAGGCGACTGTTTCTGTTCAACGCACTGGTCTATATCAGCTGAAACATGGCGACCAATCAGCCATTGCTGTGGTCGGGGCGGCAAACCCATTAGAAGTAGCTGATGTGCGCGCGACTGATGCCTTAGTGGCGCCAATCGCTGCGGCTTCGGGAGGAGGCGTTGTGTGGCTGGCCGAAAATGACGTCCCGCAAGTTCGGCGCGTGGGCTTAGGAGAAAATTCCGTGGGGCAGGGATGGATTGGCTTAGTTGCAAACCAACGTTATCGCGTCGGTGCTCTGGTCCAAGCACCACTTTTACCAGTGCTTCTGATGCTTTTTATGTTGCTAGGTAGCATTCTTATGGCGTGGAGGTTGGAAGGGCGATAGGTCAGTGCCGTCGGTTCGGAATTTTAGCTAAATTCCACTATGTGTGGTTATGCAACCTCGGGTCGTTCATTCAGCACTCCTGAGTCAGCGATCACCTGGGCCGCGGATTTCTCGACCCGTGGTCCCATGAGGTGGACCCCTGATACGCCGGACACCTCACGCAGTTCTTGTATTAGTTCTAGACAGACACTCCGTCCTTCGGCTGCTTGGTCGTTAGCTTGTTCCAAACGATCAATGATGCCCTCGGGAATATGCACACCAAAAAGGTTTTGGTTCATCCACCGCGCTGATTTAGCAGATGCGATTGGGCCAATCCCAATCAGAAAATACGCGTGATCTAATACACCCTCATCCCCTAGGCGTTCCATGTAACGTCGGACAAGAGAAATATCGAAACAAAATTGTGTCTGGAAAAACTGGGCCCCAGCATCGATTTTGGATTGTATGCCGCCCGCGTTCCATTGTTTGTCTGGCTCGCTTGGTGCATCTGCTGCCCCTATGAACAGGTTTGGTGCCTGCCCAATCGGCCGCCCGGTCGGCAATTGACATGTGTCCCGCATGTCGCGCGCCAACGCCATTAAACCTCGGCTATCCATATCCATAACCATTTTAGCGTCCGGTTGATCTCCGGCTGACACATTGTCTCCCGTTAAACACAAGATATTGGAGATTCCCAGCGCACCGGCACCCAAAAGATCATTCTGTAAGGCAATTCTATTGCGATCCCGAATGGTAAACTGGAGGACTGGTTCGATGTTGGCTTGGACTAGTAGCGAGGCTGCCGCAAGGCTCGACATATGTGATTTAGCGCCCGCGCCATCCGTAACATTGACGGCATCAGCCCAATCACGGAGGTCGGCGGTGGCTTCGAGTAGGGCCGTAGGATCGGAGCTAATCGGTGGTGTGGTTTCCGCAGTTACTACAAAAGCGCCAGCCCGCAGCAAACGTTCCAGTTTACCCTTCGCATGCTTTGAGTGGGGTTCGTCTGGTGTGCCGGAATTAGTATTTATCATGGCATGAAAAGTTTTTCTGGGTCGAATAATTTCGGCCAACCGTAGAGAGCAAGAAAGGTGGCGTCAATAAAGGCAGGATTAGGTTTTGCCAGTTCCAGCAAAATGCTAACAAAAGGTTGATATTGAGAATGATTTGCATTATCGGAGAGGTTTTTGTGCATGCTGATGGGTCTTGCAGGAGGACCATCTAACCAGGAAGTGTAAAATGGTCTATCTGCGAGGCACTTTCGATCTAACCGGTTTTACCTCTACGGCGGTGACGGTCGCATTTGCCGCCATGATGCTAATGCCGTCCTCACGGGCTAGCAATGATATATGGACGGCGAAGCCGCAAATCGAAAGCTACACTGAACTCGTTCATCGGACGTATGAGGACTGTTTGACCCGCGTGCGGGAACTCGAAAAATCGATCCACGTACTCCTCGAAGCGCCAAGTGAAGTATCCCTTAAGCTGGCTAGGGAGTCTTGGTTGAGGGCCCGAGCGGTCTACGGCCAGTCTGAGGCCTTTAGGTTTTATGGTGGGCCCATTGATTATTACGATTCTGTGACGGATGTAGAAGGCCCGGAGGGAAGGCTGAATTCGTGGCCTGTC
Source organism: uncultured Rhodospirillaceae bacterium (assembly GCA_964611315.1). Taxonomy (GTDB): domain Bacteria; phylum Pseudomonadota; class Alphaproteobacteria; order UBA7887; family UBA7887. The sequence continues at coordinate 13,893 of CAZSYW010000001.1, read as the reverse complement.
AACGAGGCTTATATTGACTACGTTCGTGGAAATCCCTCAGCCGGTATTATTAATGATGCGTCGATAGACCTCACCCGGTTGTCAATTTTGTCGAGTAATCAGAGCGAGGATGATCGTGATGTGTCGATCGGTTACCACGCCATCGAGTTTCTCTTATGGGGTCAGGACTTGAATGACATGGGTCCTGGAGCCCGGCCTGCCAGTGATTTTGTAGGGGGCTCAATTTTCAACGATCGGAGGCGGCAATACCTTGCATTGGTGACGGAACAGTTGGTCGAAGACCACGAGTTTCTTGTCGCCGAGTGGCGACCTGGGTCAGATAATTTTGCTGCAAGTTTCCGTGCGATGCCGGCAGATACGAGCTTGGCTAAAATCCTCATAGGGCTTTTGAGTATGTCTCAATTTGAACTGGCGTCCGAGCGCTTAGCAGTGCCTCTCGACAGTGGGGACCCGGAGGATGAGCATTCTTGCTTTAGTGACAATACCCACAATGATTTTTTCTACAACGCGCTTGGAGTAGAGAACGTCTACCTGGGACGTTACGGAGACTACCGTGGTGCTGGCATAGACGATCTCGTTGAAAAGATAGACCCGGACTTGAATAGGCGTATGATTGAGGGTTTGGCTCAGACCATTGCGCGGGTTAAGAGGATTGACTCACCCTTTGACTTAGTCTTGGCTTCAGCTTTTGACAGTACCCAGCGCCAAGACGCGGAATTGGCTGTGGATCAACTAATGGCGCAAGCAATCCTCATAAAGGAAATAAGCGCCCGTCTTGGTCTTGAAGTTGGTGTAAATGATGGTGAAGTAAGATGAAAATGATGGTTCGCGGTAACATGTGATCGCAGGGAGTTGTGAGTTGACGCGTATTCTCCAGTTTTGCGTGATCTTAGTCGCAATATTCGCTACGAACTCTTCTTTTGCGGAAGACACACGTCGGAAGCAGTCAGATGTTCCTGTCCTTCCCATGAGCCCAGAGGATGAGTATATCCCCGGCAAGGGTATGCCCTATGCGATGGATTGGAATCGCTGGGTTTGGCATAATTTAGCAGATCCAGTCTCATTGAATACTTTTGCGCCTACAGCTCTTTCTGGTGGTTCCACCACGACTTATCTAGATACCCGTGAGGCATTTTCTGCTCCACTAGCTAATCTCGATCCCAGTCGCCTCCGGGCATTTGCTTTTGGGCGCCACCTGTTTCGTCGCAATTGGGTGATCGCGCCGGCGTCAGTGGAAAGTCTGGATGGGCTGGGTCCCACGTTCAACCGGGTGTCTTGTTCAGGCTGCCACTTGAAGGACGGGCGTGGACGTCCGCCTAAAAGTCCCGAAGAACCAATGAAGGCGATGGTAGTTCGATTAAGTGTGCCTGGTGTGGGTGAAAATGGAGCCCCCACACCCCACCCAAGTTATGGTTCTCAACTCCAGGACAAAGGTATCCTCGGTGTACCAAAAGAGGGACGGGCAACCATACGTTATCGTGAAATTCCTGGGGCGTTTGCGGACGGGCAGCCGTACTCTCTGCGTGCGCCAATTTATGAATTCCCTGAACTAAATCATGGGCCGCTTGGGCGCGACGCTATGTTTTCACCACGTGTGGCTCCGGCAACACATGGGCTCGGCTTGTTAGAAGCAGTCGAAGAGACGGTGATAGAAGCTCTTGCTGATCCGGATGACGTTGATGGTGACGGAATTTCTGGCCGGGTCAATCGAGTATGGGATCCTGCGGCTAAAAGAGTTGCGCTTGGTCGGTTTGGTTGGAAAGCTAACGTGGCGACCCTCTATCAACAGGTGGCGAGTGCTGCGGCAGCCGATATCGGTATTACCACATCGCTTTTCCCGACCCAAAACTGTCCCGTTCCGCAGACGGAGTGTGAATTGGCCCCTAATGGTGGAGTACCGGAACTTGACGATGAGCGTCTCGAGAAACTAGTGCTGTACGCTCGTGCGTTGGCAGTACCGGCCCGGCGTGACATAGAAGAACCAACCGTGCGCCGAGGCGAGGCACTGTTTGTTTCAGCGGGTTGTACGGGGTGTCACACGCAAAACTTGCACACAAGTGATAGAGCCGCGATACCTGAATTGGCAGAACAAAGCATCCATCCCTACACAGATCTTTTACTTCATGATATGGGTGAGGGATTGGCTGATGGGCGCCCAGATTTTGAAGCGTCCGGTCGGGAGTGGCGTACACCGCCACTTTGGGGAATTGGGCTGGTTCAGCGCGTCAACCTGCACCGGTTCTTTCTGCATGATGGTCGCGCGCGTGGGCTAATGGAAGCCGTGCTGTGGCACGGTGGAGAGGCTGCGGCCGCGCGCGAATTAGTGCGCTTAATGCCGGAGGACGATCGTAATGCTCTGATCACTTTTCTCAGGTCCCTTTGATTTAACGCTACAAAACAACTAGCAAATTAGCATTGTTGCGGTATCCGTTTGCTGGAGCAGGTGCATGGTCGACAGGCTCTATTTGCGTGTTGCGCTTTATTAAGCTAGAGCCGCTAGGAAATGCACATAATCCGTCGATATAAAACTTTGTTGGGGTCCTTTCGTGGTGCCGTAGTGGCCATAGGTAACTTTGATGGCGTTCACCTGGGACATCGTGGAGTGATTGACTGTGCTGCTGAATTAGCGCGGGCGAAAAGTGTTCCGCTTGCGGTGCTAACCTTCGAGCCGCATCCCATAACGGTGCTTAGACCAGAGACATCGCCCCGACGTTTATCGCCATTTAGGGGCAAGGTGAGAAGATTGCGCGAATGTGGCATTGAAATCCTTTACATGCTGCCGTTTTCTAGTGATTTTAGCAAGAAAACGCCGGAGAATTTTGTCCGCGAGGTTTTGGTAGACGGCCTGGGTGTGCACCACGTGGTAGTTGGTCACGATTATCAATTTGGAAAGGGGCGAGCTGGTGATTCCAGATTTCTTGTCCAAGCCGGCGAGGCTTTGGGTTTTGGTGTTACTGAGGTATCAGCTATAGGGAGCGCTGGCGGCCTCTATTCGTCAACCCGAGTGCGCTCTTATTTGCGTCATGGAGAGCCACACCTTGCGGCGGCAATCCTTGGGCATATGTGGGAAGTAGAGGCGCGGGTGATCCGCGGGGACGCGCGTGGCAGGGAGCTAGGGTACCCAACTGCCAATATTGAGTTTAGAGATCATGTTATTCCTGGTTACGGAATATACGCAGTATGGTGTGGAGTAATTATTAATGAGAAAACAGAATGGTATGCTGCGGTGGCTAACGTCGGCATTCGGCCAATGTTTCAACTTACCGCCCCGATACTTGAGGTCCACCTGATTGACTATGACGGTGACCTCTATGGAAAATATTTGCGCGTCGCCTTTGTTAGTTGGATCCGGTCAGAGGAAAAGTTTGAGAGTCTTGATTCTCTGATCAAACAAATGAACGAGGACGTCAGAGTTGCAGAGGTTACGTTGGCAAAATCAGAACCGCCCACCGAAATGTGGAGTGCGGTGCTCACGAAATAATCAAGACACTGCCGTAGAAAACCTTTCATGCGCCGATTGATCCCAGGTAAAACATAAACGATGGAAACTGCTGAATACAAAACAACATTATCTTTGCCTCGGACTGACTTCCCCATGAAGGCAGGGCTGCCTGCAAGTGAGCCGAAATTACTTGATCGTTGGGAGAAAATACGTCTGTGGTCGCGTTTGCGAGAAGCCGCGAGTGGCAGCGAGAAGTTCATTTTGCACGATGGTCCACCTTACGCGAATGGTCCGATTCATATCGGTACAGCAATGAATAAAATTCTTAAGGACATGGTGAACCGCAGCCGCCAAATGATGGGCTATGACGCACATTTCATTCCGGGCTGGGACTGTCACGGGCTTCCCATAGAATGGCAAATTGAGCAGGAATATCGACGGAAAGGTGAGTCCAAAGATTCTGTTCCAGTCGTGGAATTTAGAAAAGAATGCCGCGCTTATGCGGACCATTGGATCCGAGCTCAAATGGCGGACTTTAAGCGCCTTGCGGTTCTTGGCGCCTGGGACCGCCCTTACCTAACGATGAGTTTTGGAGCAGAGGCTCAGATTGTACGTGAGTTAGGAAAATTTTTGATAAATGGGGGATTGTACAAGGGCTCTAAGCCAGTGATGTGGTCACCTGTTGAAAAGACGGCGTTGGCTGAAGCCGAGGTAGAGTATAAAGACATTACGTCGACGGCAATCTACGTGCGGTTTCCTGTTGTAAAGGGACCTGGTGACGCGCTTAAGGGTTCGTCAATCGTCATTTGGACGACTACTCCGTGGACCATCCCTGGTAATAGAGCAGTCGCGTTTGGTCCTGACATTGTGTACGGGGTATACGAGATTGAGGCCATCAAGCCCTCGTCATTGATGGTCCAAGGTGAGAGGGTGGTGTTAGCTGAGGCGTTAGCTGAAGCTTTTGCGGAGCGAGCGGGTGTAGAGAAGTGGCGGCTAGTTTCCAAAATTCTTGGGGAAGAGCTCTCAGGAACTCTCACCCATCATCCCCTCTTTAAAGCGGGATACCCCACCGAAGCGCCATTGTTCGGAGGCGATTTTGTTTCCACAGAACAGGGTACTGGATTTGTCCACATTGCACCGGGTCACGGAGCTGACGACTTTGAACTTGGGAGACGGCACGGCCTCGAAGTTCCTGAGACCGTTAGTGATAGCGGTGCGTTTCTTCCGGGAATACCTCTGTTTGGCGGGGCGCATGTTTATAAAGTTAATCCGGACGTCATTTTACAACTCCAGGAATACGGGAAGTTGGTGGCAAGCGAGAGCTACGTCCATTCCTACCCGCATTCTTGGCGATCAAAAAAACCAATCATATTTCGGAACACACCCCAGTGGTTCATCAATATGGATGAATCGGGCCTGCGAGCTACTGCGCTTCGTGCAATAGATGAAACGAGATGGGTTCCAGCAACTGGCCTCAATCGTATCCGTGGAATGGTGGAGGCGCGGCCCGATTGGTGTGTGTCGCGTCAACGTGCCTGGGGGGTCCCAATTGCGGTGTTCGTAGATAAGAAAACCGGGAAGCCACTGCGTGATCCTGAGGTTATTGACCGTGTGGCGAAGGCCGTGGAAAAAGATGGTGCAGACATTTGGTTTACTGCGGACCCTGGTCTCTTTTTGGGTCCAGGTCGCGATCCTGAGGATTTCCATCAAGTTAAGGACATTCTCGATGTCTGGTTTGATTCTGGCTCCACCCACAGTTTTGTGCTTGAGTCTGATGAAACTCAGGCGTGGCCCGCAAACCTCTACGTGGAGGGATCCGACCAGCATCGTGGTTGGTTTCATTCATCGCTTCTCGAAGCCTGCGGCACACGAGGTTCCGCGCCATACCTGGAGGTCCTTACTCACGGTTTCGTGATGGATGGTAAGGGCCGCAAAATGTCTAAATCGCTAGGGAACGTAATCGCACCCCAGCGTGTAATTGAGCAAAGTGGAGCGGACATCCTTCGTCTTTGGGTCGCGACCACTGATTATACCGAGGACATGCGCATCGGGCCTGAAATTGTTAAGGGCTTGGTTGATAGCTATCGTCGTCTCCGCAATACATTGCGCTATTTGTTGGGGAATTTGAAGGATTTCGACGAAGCAGAACGATTGCCATTCACTGACTTGCCGGAGCTGGAACGCTGGATCCTGCATCGTTTACACGATCTTAACGGGATGCTCCGTTCCGCCATCGATGAATACGCGTTTCACACTTTTTATAGTGCGCTGCATAATTTTTGTGCAACTGATCTTTCGGCATTCTACTTTGATGTTCGAAAGGATGCACTTTATTGCGATGTGTTGGACAGTCGACGCCGGCGGGCAGCTAGGACAGTGCTTGATCACTTGTTTCACTGTTTAACGGCTTGGTTAGCTCCCGCTTTGCCATTTACGTCCGAAGAGGCGTGGCTCTCTCGTTTCCCATCCGAAGACGACAGCGTTCACTTGCGTCTTTTCCCAGACCTTCCGGAAGTGTGGAAGGATCAGGAACTGGAGGCGAAGTGGAACAGGGTGCGAGCAATTCGGCGCCTCGTCACGGGAGCGCTCGAATTAGAACGAGCCGAGAAACGAATTGGATCCAGCCTTGAGGCCTCGGTATGCATTTTTTATTCGGGTTCTGAGGAAGATCACCTGGGGAACACCTTAGATATGGCAGAACTTGCCATTGCATCAGAGGTTTCTTGGTCCTCGGCGGAGGCTCCGCCGGAGGCATTTAGGTTGGACGAAGTCCCTGGTTTTGCCATCAGTGTGACCAAGGCGCGGGGTGGAAAATGCGGCCGATGTTGGCAACACTTGGATAGCGTTGGTTCATATGAGGATCACCCGGATTTGTGCGAACGTTGTTTATCGGTCGTTCGGTCCTCAATCTCCTAGCCTGAGGTATGATGTATTTCGGTTTGGGCATAGCAGCTTCGGTTATTGTCGTTGACCAAATCAGCAAGTTTGCGGTTATGACTGTGCTTGCTCCGTATCAGGGTTTCCCAGTGACTCCTTTTCTTAACCTAGTGCTGGTTCTAAATACCGGGATAACCTTCGGGTTTTTTGCCAGCGATGATTCGTTTACTCGATGGACTTTAATAGCTCTAGCCCTGATTATATCTTTTATACTGTTACGGTGGCTTGCTAGCGCTGAAGGCCAATATGTCCGTATAGCATTGGGCATGATCATTGGGGGGGCGCTCGGTAATGTCATTGACAGGTTGGTCTACAAGGCCGTCGTGGATTTTTTGGATTTTCACCTTTACGCTTGGCACTGGCCGGCTTTTAATATTGCAGATAGCGCTATTACTATTGGCGTTGCTCTTTTTGTCTTGTCGTCATTGATGGAACGACGTGGACACGATAAACGGGGTATAGAATGAATGCTTGCAAGTCCCGCGGGTTCTGGCTGAAAAGTGGCTTGATGGCTCAGGTTGCGATATGCCTCGCATCATGTAGTCTTCAGGACGCGCGGCAAACGCTCGGTTTGGAGAAACAAGCTCCGGACGAGTACCTCGTCGTGGAACGCGCGCCTCTTTCTCTGCCCCCAAATTTTGACCTGCGCCCGCCTACGCCTGGGGCCATCAGAGACCAGTACGTTGAACTTCGCCGGCAGGCGGAGCGGATTCTGTTGGGGTTAGCTGAGGGATCTTCATCAGAGCATTCGACTGGGGAGATGGCGCTTCTCGCTGGTGCTGGAGCAGCCAATATTGACCGTGGGATCCGTCAAATTATTGACAGGGAAAACGGAGCGTACATGGTGGAGGATGACAGATTCATTGATGACTTAATGTTTTGGGAGGGTCACGAGGAGGACGACCTGATTGTCGATCCAGTCGCCGAGGCAGAGCGACTGCGCAAAAACGCCTCTGCCGGGCTGCCGGTTACCTACGGTGAGTCTCCGACAATCAAGCGGAAAGAGTAACGCTTCTCAGGAGCACGCCCGTCCCCGTCCGCTTGTGGGTTTATGAAAATATTTTCGGCAGGATGATGACTTGGCATTTTAACGAATAAGATGTTTTAAATGAGAATTGAAGTGGCGATGAACAATTGAAGTGCCACCGGGCTTCAAAAAATAGGGCAAACTACAAAATAACCGTCCAAAACCGGTGAGGGTGCTTGGCGTGAGATACCAACAAGACATTAGCGGTTGTATCGCGCGAGGACCTGACGCGACTTGGCTGTCTGGCCGTGCATTTGAGGACGCGCTAAATGGTTGTGCGCCCGCCTTAAAGCGTTTACGGGAAGCGCACGCGAACGATGAAATGCCGTTTTTGAATCTGCCTATTCAAAATGCTGGATTAGGGGCGGCGTTTAATTTAGCTGAAAAAATCCGATGCCGCGCGAGCGAGATCGTAGTCCTTGGTACCGGTGGTTCTAGCCTCGGTGGCCGCACTTTGGTTTCATTGGCTGAAGATCCACTTGCCCGTTCGAGAAAACATCAGGTCCATTTTTTTGATAATATAGACCCACATAGCATGGATCGTTTGCTTTCGGGTCTTGATCTTGCGAACACAGTTTTTATCACGATCAGTAAATCGGGGGAAACGCCTTCCACTATCAGCCAGTTTTTGGTTTGCCTAGAAGCTGTTTCTAAGTTGTGCGGAAAGGTCGCGCTGGCTGACCAATTTGTTGTGATTACGGCGCCTGGCGATAGTGCTCTTAGGCGCTGTGCTATGAGTTTATCTCTCCCGGTTCTCGACCACCATCCTGGAATAGGGGGCCGGTTTTCTGTTCTCTCGCTGGTGGGGCAATTGCCAGCGATGATTGTCGGCGTCGACAGCAAGGCGGTATTGTCGGGGTCTCAGGCTGTCCTGACATCCACACTCGAAGCGGGTCACCCTCGGGACTCAGGACCCGCGTGTGGGGCGGCGTTGATCGTAGCTCTAGCCAAGAAGCACGGCGTCACTTCGAATGTATTAATGCCGTATTGTGATCGCCTTCAAAACTTCGCGCTCTGGCATCGGCAACTTTTCGCCGAATCGCTGGGTAAAAACGGTGTTGGCATAACCCCGCTAAATGCGCTTGGCACTGTGGACCAGCACAGCCAGCTTCAGCTTTATCTTGATGGTCCGCCTGATAAAATGTTCACGTTCATAACAATCGATACCCTGGGACTTGGCAGTCAAATCGACTGTTCTCTGGCGGATGATCCAGCGTTTGGTGATTTTCGTGCCCACACGATTGGTGACTTAATGGCAGCGGAATATCGGGCGACCGCAGAAGCGTTGGACAAAAGAAGACGACCCGTGCGGCGACTTCATATTGATATATTAACGGAAGAGACCTTGGGGGCGCTTCTCATGCATTTTATGTTGGAAGTAGTCCTTATAGCGGACCTATTAGGTGTCAATGCCTTCGACCAGCCAGCCGTCGAACAGGGGAAAAGTTGGGCGCGTGACTACCTGGTTAAAGGTGAGTAAGGGAGAGCATGACCGAACTTCGCCACTTGCCCGAGGGATTGGTCAATAGAATTGCGGCTGGTGAGGTGGTCGAGCGGCCCGCTGCGGCCGTTAAAGAGTTGGTCGAAAATGCGGTAGACGCCAGCGCCAGGAAAATAGTAGTTGCATTACGCGACGGCGGCAAAACATTGATATCGGTGGCGGATGATGGGTGCGGCATGACTGCTGAAGAGTTGCCGCTCGCTGTCACCAGACATGTGACCTCCAAGTTGCAAGGAGACGATCTTACGGAAATTCGTTGGCTTGGATTCCGCGGTGAGGCTCTTCCCGCCATCGGGGCTGTCAGTCGATTAACGATCACGAGCCGCGGGAAGGGTGCTGATCAGGCCTGGACGCTGGAAGTAGAGGCTGGCGTCAGTGGTAACGTGATGCCAGCAGCTTTTGGTTCCGGTAGCTTGATTAAGGTTCGGGATTTATTTTTTGCAACACCCGCTCGGCTTAAATTTATGAAAACCTCGCGTGCTGAGGCGATGGCAATCACTGACGTGGTGAATCAACTTGCTATGGCTCGCCCCGACATTACGTTTACGTTGATAAGCGATGACCGAACCCGGCTCCATTACGATGCTACGCAGGGCGAATTGATGGAAGTGCGTTTGAATCGACTTGCTGAGATAATGGGTAGGGATTTCGCGGACAACGCCATTACTTTGGAGGCGGAACGAGACGACATAAGGTTAACTGGGTACGCTAGCTTACCTACACTCAATCGGGGCAACGCTCGCCTGCAGTTCCTGTTTGTCAACGGAAGGCCCGTGCGCGACAAGTTAATTTTTGGAGCTCTAAAGGCTGCGTATCATGATTTGTTGCCCCGCGGTCGACACCCTTTGGCTGCTCTATTTATTGAGCTGCATCCCTCTTCTGTGGATGTGAATGTTCATCCTGCGAAAGCAGAGGTACGATTCCGGGAACCTGGAACGGTCAGAGGTTTAATTGTTGGGGCGCTGCGCCATGGACTCGATGTTGCAGGGCACCGCGCCTCGACAACCGTCTCGCAGGCTGCGTTAGGAGCAATGCAGCGTGAAGCGCCCGGAGCTATTTTTTCGGCTCCTGGCATACCAAATGCTTCTCACGAAAAAGGGTCCCGGTCTGCAGAGGTTGGCCAGGGCGCCTTGATGTCAACAGCGGTGCCCGTGGCGATCAATGAAGAGATTATAGAGGGTGATGTTTCGGATTCTTTCCCGCTAGGTGCGGCGCGTGGTCAACTTCATGATACATATGTTGTTGCCCAAACGGCTGATGGATTGGTGATAGTTGATCAGCATGCGGCGCATGAAAGACTAGTCTACGAACGGATGAAGCGGTCACTTTCCGAAGAAGGGGTTGCGCGGCAGTTGCTTCTAATACCGGAGGTAGTCGAGCTCGATGCCGGGCTTGCGGACAGACTGTGCGCGCGTTCAAAACAATTGGTGGAGTTAGGCTTGGCGCTCGAGCCTTTCGGGGACGGCGCTGTGTTGGTTCGGGAAACACCGGCTCTTCTTGGCGAGGTAGATGTTCTCGGGCTGGTGCAGGATCTGGCAGAAGAAATCGACGACTTCTCTCTTACCCTTCCTCTGAGGGAGCGCCTTGAAGAGGTTTGTAGCACGATGGCTTGCCATGGGAGCGTGCGCGCCGGGCGCCGACTTAATGTTAACGAAATGAACACTCTCTTGCGGGAAATGGAAGCCACACCTAGGTCCGGTCAGTGCAATCATGGGCGCCCGACATATGTAGAACTTAAACTTGCAGATATTGAACGCCTTTTTGGCCGTCGTTGAGTTAGAAGTGGACAGGTGCTGACCTGTTCCTTCTCAGTTGTCTAGGGTTCAGGGAGGTAACGTAGAAACCAAAATGTATTACCACCACATTTGCGCTTTTCCAGGAAAGCGAATTCTTCGGATGGCGCTATTATTTCTTTTTTGTCGGTTTCGATCACTGCTAAGGCACCGGGGCCTAGCCACCCAGTCTTTGCTAGAACTGGAAGTGCTTGTTCGGCAAGCCCTGAGCGATAGGGAGGGTCAAGAAAAGCGAGATTTGCGCGTATTGTGGTCGGGCGTGGCCGAGTTGCGTCTTGACAAAGAACTGTTGCCTTCGCCGATGCTTTGACTGCTTTGATGTTCCGGTTGATAGTGGAGACCGATGTGGCGCTGTTATCGATAAAAATAACTTGCTCAGCCCCACGCGACAGCGCCTCGAGTCCCAGAGCGCCAGTTCCAGCGAAAATATCCAGAACAGTTGCGCCTGCCATTCGCCAGTGGTCAAAAGTTATCGAATGTTCCAAAATGCTAAAGAGAGACTCACGTGCACGATCAGCGGTAGGGCGGATGTCCTTCCCGTCCGGGGTGACAAGTCTGCGATTCCGCCATGATCCACCTATGATTCTCATGGGCGATTAATGAATTTTGTGATCCGCCTTGAATGAATTTCATCAAGGGTTTGGGGTGCCAGGGTGCCTAGTCGAAACGGGCCGTACCCAACGCGGATCAGGCGATTCACATCAAATCCAAGATGATTTAAAACCCGCCGAACCTCACGATTTTTACCTTCTTTCAGGGTTAGAGACAGCCAAGCGTTGCTACGGAGTTGGCGGTCTACTGTGGCGAATATTGGACCATAACGTGTGCCCTTGACGGTAATTCCCTTTTTAAGGCTTTCGAGTGCTGAGCTATTAATGATCCCGCGAATACGGACCCTGTACTGGCGTGAAAGGCCTGTGTTTGGTAGTTCCAGGTGCCGTGCTAAATCGCCGTTGTTAGTAAGGAGTAAAAGACCTTCAGAATTAATGTCGAGGCGACCGACAGAAATCGTGCGCGGTAGCTCAGCAGGCAGCAGGTCAAAAACGGTTTTGCGGCCTCGGGGATCTCGGTGGGTAGTCAATAAACCACGTGGTTTGTGGTATCGCCAAAGACGCGGCTCTGTGGGGTGCGGAATTAGTTTCCCATCCACCGTCACCTTGGCTTGGGCGTTTACGGTTGTCGCGGGGCTGCGAAGCACTGTCCCGTCCACCGATACCCGGCCATCGTAAATCCAACGCTCTCCCTCGCGTCGCGAGCAAAGGCCGGCACGGGCCAGTCTTTTAGCTATCCGCTCGGGCCCGGTTTGGGTCATCCTCGACAGGCCGAGATAAACGCGGCGAAAATTTTGTTATCGCGAGCGGAAATGTGAAATTCTGGATGCCATTGCACACCGATACAAAAGCGTTTATCTGGGGCCTCAATACCCTCTACTACGCCATCGGGTGCTAACGCATTGACAATGGCCGTTTGACCCACCTCTGCAACAGCCTGGTGATGGGCGCTATTTACGTTAATCTCATCTGCGCCGATGATATCTCGTAAGATCGTTCCCTTCATGATACGGACACTGTGGCCAGCTTCATTTCTAGGGTTCGGCTGCTCATGAGCCAGCGCTCCGGAGATTTTCTCGGGAATATCCTGGATGAGACTGCCGCCAAGTGCGACATTCAGCAATTGTTCTCCACCACAAATTCCCAAGATAGGGATGTCGCGCATCAGTGCTATCTCAGTTATAGCTAATTCAAAGGCAGTGCGTCGTTGTTTGACGGTTGTTACGCTGGCCTCTCTAGATTGCCCAAATAACTCTGGACCAACATCGAAGGCACCACCCGAGAGGAGAACACCGTCGACTAAGTCGATGTATTGATCGGCGGCTTTGTCATCGTAAGGTAGAGCGATGGGCAGGCCCCCGGCCGACGAGACTGCAGACATGTAGTTTTCGCGTATGGCATACCATGGGAAGTTTGAATACCCACCAGCCGACTCACGATCCAGCGTGACACCAATCACGGGCTGCTGAGATGGAGACAACATCGGGCTAGAATAATGTTATGGGCCAGAGCGCGCAACTTCGGCGCTCTTGACGACCGGTGATTTCGGTGGGCAGGGTGTTGAAATGGTACACGAAACTTTTATGGGTAGAGCAATACAACATGCCTGTGCTGCGTCAAAAAGAGGTGAGGTGCCTGTCGGTGCGGTCCTGGTAGACGGAAATGGGAAAGAGATAGCTGCAGATGGCAATAGGGTTGAGGAGCGTTGCGATCCTACCGCCCACGCTGAAATGCTGGTGTTGCGTGCGGGTGCAGAGAAACTTGGAACACCGCGTCTCCCGGGTTGTGATCTCTATGTTACTCTCGAGCCGTGTCCAATGTGTGCTCAGGCGATTTCGTTTGCCCGTTTGCGGCGACTTTATTTCGGTGCGAGTGATTTGAAGGGTGGGGGCGTAGAGAATGGGCCACGGTTGTTTGCCCAGTCCACCTGTCATCACCATCCAGAGGTGTTTGGGGGGATTGACGAGGTCCGTGCAGGTCATTTACTCAAAAAATTTTTTTTGGCGCGACGTTGATGTGAGGTGGGGTTGTTAGGTAACCTGTCTACGGGCGTCTATACCCTGAGCAGCTCAGGATTACTGCTGGGGTGTCACGGAAATTATTTGGAGCGGAAGTATATGAGGAGAATTTTTGCGGTTTGCGCAATCGGCTGGCTTATAGCGGGCATCACAAACGGGCTGGCTCAGTCCTCGACTGAATTGAGAGACATTCAGGCGCAGGTCAAAGCGATGTACAAGAGTAAGCAGTATAGCGAGGCTGTGCCGTACGCAAAAACAGCGATTACCCTGAGCGAAACTGAGTTCGGTCCTGCGCATCCGACAACGGCTACCTTTGTCTTCAATCTGGCAAAGCTCCATCGACTGCAATCACAGTATGCAGAGGCGGAGCCTTTGTACAAGCGGGCCTTATCGATTCGCCAAGACGCTTTTGGTGAAGCTCATCCTGATGTTGCAGAAAGCTACAACAGCCTAGGCCGTTTGTATGACGAGCAAGGGGAACACAGTGACGCTGAATATTTTTATAGTCGCGCACTGGATGTAATGCAGGTAGTGCTTTCTGATAATCCGCATCAACAAAATTCCATGAGCCGGACTGCCACAGCTTATCGCGGACAGGCTTATCACAACCGTGCGCGCCTATTC